>SLDE01000112.1 GCA_007125455.1 Ectothiorhodospiraceae bacterium | reverse complement strand
GGCAGAAGCAGGGGGTGGTGCCCACCAGCACCAGTTTGCGTGGTGGTCGTTTGCTGGCCGTGGCGGCGAGGGCGATACGCCCACCCAGGGACCAGCCCAGCCAGATGGCATTGTCCGGCAATTGCTCACTCAGGGTATCGGCCAGGGTGTTTAGGTCGTTCAGGCTGGCATCGGCAGGGCTGCGTCCATGGCCGGGCAGATCGACCCGGTGCAGGCGAAAGTGCGCCTCCAGCGCCGGGGCTATGCCGGCAAAAAGCCCACCGTGCAGCCCCCAGCCATGGAGCATCACCAGATCCGGCCCCTGGCCGCTGGAGTCGATGTGCAATGCCATTATCCGCACTCCGCCAGGTGGCAGGCGAGGGTGTCGAGCAGGCGGTCGAGCTGCGCTTCACTGTGGGCGGCGCTAAGGGTAATCCGCAGGCGCGCCGTGCCTTCCGGCACGGTGGGGGGGCGGATCGCACTGATCCACAGCCCATCATCGTAGAGCGCCTCGCTCAGCTGTAGCGCCGCCGGGGCCGAGCCGATCAGCAGTGGCTGGATCGCGGTGGGCGAGTCCATTAGTGGCAGTCCCAGTTGTTCGGCACCATGGCGGAAACGGGCGATCAGCCCTTGTAGCTTTTCCCGTCGCCAGCCTTCCTCATCCAGCAGGCGCAGCGCGGCCCGGCTGACCTCGGCCTGGGCGGCGGGCATCGCGGTCGTATAGATGTAGGGGCGGGCACTGTTGATCAGATATTCAATCAAGGCGTCGTCCCCAGCGACGAAGGCGCCAAAGCTGCCCAGCCCCTTGCCCAGGGTGGCCATGAGGATCGGTGCTTGTTGGCTGTCCAGCTGATAGTGCTCCAGAACGCCTGCGCCACGGGCACCCAGCACGCCGAAGCCGTGGGCGTCGTCTACCATCAGCCAGGCCTGGTGTTGTTGGCTGAGTGTGGCCAATGTCGGCAACGGGGCGATGTCACCGTCCATACTGAATACCCCATCACTGACCACCAACCGCTCACTGGCCTTGCTGCGCACAAGCTGCTGCTCCAGTGCGGCCATATCGCGGTGGGCATAACGGCTCAGGCGGGCGCGGGAGAGCAGCGCGCCATCCAGCAGCGAGGCGTGGTTGAGGCGATCCTGGAATACCGTGTCACCGGGGCCGAGCAGGCTGGCGATCACCCCCAGGTTGGCCATATAGCCGGTGGAAAACAGCAGTGCACGTTCCCGGCTGGTGAATTCGGCCAATTCCTCTTCCAGTTGGTGGTGCGCCCGGCTATGACCCGAGACCAGATGCGCCGCGCCACTGCCGACCCCGTAGCCGTCGGCACCACGCTTCATCGCCTCGATCAGTTTGGGGTGGTTGGCCAGGCCCAGATAGTCGTTGCTGCAAAAGCTCAATACCTCACGCCCATCCACTCGCAGCCAGGGCTGCTGGGGGCCATCCACCACACGTCGCCGCCGGTACAAGCCAGCGGCGTCACGTTCAGCAAGTTGTTGAGTGAGATCTTTCATATTTTGGTAAAAAGCTATTTCAACACAGCGGCCACAGAGACCACGGAGAGGGGAAGGAGTGAATGTAATGAGTATCCACGTTTCTGCCCCAGATCACGGGCATTGACACCTACGGGGGCATGGACGAAAGGGGGAGTCCATACCACCTGCAATCCTCTGTGTTCTCTGTGGCCTCTGTGTTGAACATCTTTTAGGTTTCAATCTGCAGACCGAGGCGTTCGAATAATTGGCGATCGTGGTCGGTGGTGGCGTTCTCGGTGGTCAGCAGCTTGTCGCCGTAGAACAGTGAGTTGGCCCCGGCGAAGAAGCACAGCGCCTGCGCCTCGTCGTGCATGGTCTGTCGTCCGGCGGAGAGGCGCACATAGCTGGCTGGCATCAGCAGACGCGCCACCGCAATGGTGCGGACAAACTCGAAGATGTCCAGATCCGGGCTGTCACCCAACGGGGTGCCCGGCACCTTGACCAGCAGGTTGATCGGTACGCTGCCGGGGTGTTCGGGCAGGTTGGCCAGTTCCTGTAGCATCGCCGCACGATCGCGACGGCCCTCGCCCATGCCCAGGATCCCGCCGCTACAGACCTTGATCCCCGCCTCGCTGACCCGGTTGATGGTCTCGATTCGGTCGGAGAACTTGCGGGTGGTCACCACTTGATCGTAATACTCGGGTGAGGTGTCGATGTTGTGGTTGTAATAATCCAGGCCCGCCTCGCGCAGTTGAGCCACCTGATCATCGTCCAGCATCCCCAGGGTGACACAGGCCTCCATCCCCATCCCTTTGACCCCCTGGATCATCGCAATCACCACCTCAAGATCCTTCTGCTTGGGCTTGCGCCAGGCCGCGCCCATGCAAAAACGGGTCGCGCCGCCATCCCTGGCCGCCCGTGCCGCGTCCAGCACTTCTTCTACCGCCAGCAGCGCCTCGCGCTCCATACCGGCATCGAAGTGGGCGCTTTGTGAGCAGTAGCCGCAGTTCTCGGCACAGCCGCCGGTCTTGATATTCAACAGGGTACTCACCTGTACCGTATTGGGCTCGAAGTGCTCGCGGTGTACGCTGTGGGCGCGAAACAGCAGCTCATTGAAGGGCAGTGCGAATAGCGCCTCGATCTCGTCCATCGGCCAGTCGTGGCGCAGGGTAGAGGGGGTAACGAGGGGGCGGGCAGTACTGGCCTGGGACATGGGCAGGGTTCTCTTGGCTATGCTATAAAAAGGTCTGCGCGAGTATTCACTGCAGGACAAGACTTGTCAAATCGCCAGGGACGCAATGCTTTACGACTGTATAAAAAACATACAAGCCTTGCTCTACCCGCCGCGTTGTCTGCTCTGTGGTCAGGCGGGGGAGCACGGGCTGGATCTCTGTCGGGGGTGTCGCATCGACCTGCCCTGGCAGGGGCACCGTTGTGAACGCTGCGGGGCGGCCATGCCGGGCCAGGGGCGGGTGTGCGGCCCTTGTTTGCGCAAGCCCCCGCCAGTGAGCCGCTCGCTTATCCCCTTCGCCTATCGTGCCCCGCTGGATGGCTTGATCCTGGGGATGAAGTTCTCTGACCGCCTGGCAGCGGCAGCGCTGCTGGGGCAGTTACTGGCCCGCACAGCACGGCAGGAGGGGGTGGCGCTTCCCGATGCCCTGCTGCCGGTGCCGATGCACCCACATCGCCTGCGTGAGCGTGGTTACAACCAGGCCCACGAACTGGCCAGGGTGATCGCCCGCGAACTGCAGTTGCCAGTGTTCCCTGAGCTGGCCAGGCGGGTGCGCCACACCACCATGCAAAGCCGCCTGGACGGGCGCGCCCGCCGCCATAACCTACGCGATGCCTTCGATCTGGGTGGGCAAACACTGCCCAGCCATGTGGTGATCGTCGACGACGTGGTCACCACCGGCAGCACGGTGAATGAGCTGGCCGCCTGCCTGTTGCGCGGCGGGGCCGAGCGGGTGGACGTGTGGGCCTGTGCTCGAGCCAGGTAGAGGTATGCTTGTCGCACAGGGTGAGAATACATGCATCGATGGCCTGTCCAGTATGGTGTCGCTCCCTGATTTTCGCTGTGCTGTCGATCCTTCCCTGGGGGATCGACTGCCGTTCCATACAGCAGACGATAGAAAATCAACGGCTTAGACCAGTCTTCGGAAACTAGGCGGCTGCCCTGAGGTGCCGTCCACTACGCTTGCAGTGTAGAATGAGGCCATTGTTGAGTGAGGTGGTTTAATGCTTTCTTCCATAGAGATTTGTGCTGGTGCCGGTGGCCAGGCGCTGGGTATTGAAAATGCGGGTTTCGACCATGAAGCACTGGTGGAGATTGAGCCCCCTGCCTGTGAGACCCTCAGGCGCAATCGGCCACACTGGAATGTGATTGAGGGGGATCTGCGGGATTTTGATGGGCGTCCCTATAGTGGGATCGAATTGCTTGCAGGAGGCGTCCCCTGTCCTCCGTTTTCAAAAGCGGGCAAGCAGTTGGGTGCCAGTGACGAG
>SLDE01000013.1 GCA_007125455.1 Ectothiorhodospiraceae bacterium | reverse complement strand
TGCTACTTGCTACTTGCTACTTGCTACTTCCAACTGCATTCATCAACCGGGCGATCACCGCATCCTGCTCATCAGTGCTGTAGGGGCGCGGCTCCCCCTGACCCCACACCGGGGCGGGCCAAGCGGGATCCTGCTGGTAGCGCACCACATGATGCAGGTGCAGCTGTGGCACCAGGTTGCCCAAGGCCGCCACATTCAGCTTGTCGCCAGCAAAGGCGGCCATCGCCGCACTTCCCAGGCGGGCAGACTCCTGCCACAGCTGTCGCTGGTCCTGCTCGCAAAGTTGATAGATCTCGGTGATCGCTGTACGGCGCGGCACCAGGATGAACCAGGGGTAGCGGGCGTCGTTCATCAGCAGCAACTGGCTGAGCGGCCACTCGGCCACCAGCCGGGTATCGGCCTGCAAACGGGGGTGGAGCACGAAACCGCTCATCAGGGCAGATCGCCTATGCGTTGCATGTCGACAAACTTGTTCCGTTCATCAAAGCGCAGCACAAACTCACCATGGATCCCGTCGTGGCGCACAAAGGGGCGCAGCCGTTCGGCGGGGAACTGAATGCGCCGCCCATCGTGGCTCAAGGCCCAGGCAAAACGGGCCTTGCCCTGGTAATAGCGAATATAGTCCTGGGCACTGATGTCCAGAAAAAAACGTATCTCCCTCATAACGTGAATAACCGTGCTTTGCGCAAAGACAAATACCCATCCATACTCGTGGCATCATTCCTGATGGAGGAAATAGAGCGTGCTCAAGAAACTGGCTCTGCTATCGCTTATTATCGTCGTGTTACTGGCCGCCAGCTACTTCTGGCGCGACCACTACCCCTGGCTACAGCAGCTCCATCAACGGCTTGGCCTACCCGAGCCCCCCGCCAGCCTCGACACACTGACCGTGCCCTCCGGCAAGGTGGTGGTGTACCGCTGGCAAGACGCCCAGGGGAACTGGCACTTCGACGGCCAGCCCCCCGAGAGCGGGGCCTATGAGCGGCTGGTAGTGGACCCGGACACCAACCTGATGCCCTCACAGCAGTAGCCCGGCTACTTCCTGGGCTTGCCGATGCTATCGATAGAGACCACCACATCCCCCTGTGCCTTGGGCTCGTCCACAAAGCGCGGGCGCTTGTCCATGGGACGATCATTCTCCACCGCCAGCTCCTGTTCACGCTGGGAGATCAGCACCAGGCAGTCGCGCAGGCCGCCAATGGTATTGTCCGACAGCGGGTGGATCTGCCCCGGCTCGGTGGCGGTGTCCTTGATCACCTCGGTCAGCACACGCTTGACCGCGTACAGGATCTGCTCTTCTTTCGACAAGTCACTCAAATTCATCGCTTCATACTCCAGATCGGATGTGCGGCCAGTATAACCGACAATCAGCAGGCAAGGGATTACGATGGGGTGCGAACAGCCAAGACGCAAGGGTCCGCTTGAATCCGCGTGCCCCCTCCCCCATCAATGTGGGGGAAAGCCAAGCCAATGGAGCCACCATGACCGCACCCCACGCCCTGTTGTTTACCGCCCCCAGCTGTCCCCACTGCCCCGGCGTGAAGACCGCCCTGAATGGGCTAAAACAAGAGGGGCTACTGGCCGGGCTGGAGGTGGTGGACATCAGCCAGGCACCGCAGCGGGCCACCGAGCTGGGGGTGCGCAGCGTCCCCTGGCTGCAACTGGGGGACTTCGTCCTTACCGGGGCTCAGACCCCGGCCGAGCTGCGCCAGTGGGCCGAACGGGCCGCTGCGCCCGATGGCATGGCCGGCTACCTGGAGCAACTACTGGCCAACGGCCAACTGAACGAGGTTGAGGGGCTGCTCAAGCGCCAGCCACAACACGTGGACAGCCTGCTGGGGCTACTCAAAAAGGCGGAACGCCCGATCCAGGTGGCGCTGGGGGTGAGCGCAGTACTCGAATCCCTGCCGGGTGACACCCTGGCGGGACTACTGCCCGAGCTGCTGGCCCTGGCCGATGAAGCGGACCACCGCCTGCGCACCGACGCCGCCCACTTCCTCGGACTACTGGATAGCGAAGCGGCCAAAAACAAGCTTACGATACTGTGCGACGACCCGCACCCCGAGGTGCGCGAGATCGCCGCCGATGCACTGAACTAAACAGCTTTCAACGCAGAGTTCGCAGAGAACGCAGAGAACGCAGAGGAAACAAAAAATGTGGATGCCATACCCTCCTGAAAGACGCCCCATCCACAACACGTTTTCTCCGCGCCTCAGCGCCTCTGCAGTTATATCACTTTAAAATGCAGAGAAATCATCATGCCGACGACTGCTGAACAACTACATAATCTACTGCACCGTTTTGACAAGTCCGCCGTCCCGGCCATTGAGCAGGCCGCGGAGGCGGGCGATGCCCAGGCCCAGTTCCAGCTGGGCGCCCTGTACGCCAACGGCAAGGGCGTGACCCAGGATAGCGCGCAGGCCGAGCGCTGGCTGCGCAGCGCTGCCGAGCAGGGCTGGGTGGCCGCCCAAACCTTGCTCGGCTGGAGCTATGTACAGGGCGATGGCATCCCCCGCAACCTGGCCGAAGCCCACCGCTGGTATAGCAGCGCCGCCGAACAGGGCGATACCGACGCGATGTGCGCGCTGGGCGATCTCTACCAGCAAGGCGGCAGCGGGATCGAGAAAAACCACCCGGCGATGCTGCACTGGTATCAGCAGGCCGCTCAGGCAGGACACCCCAAGGCCCAATACCTGCTCGGAAAACTACTGGCCGAGGGCGAATTAGTAGCGCAAAATGATGAGGCCGCCTTTCAGTGGTTGAGCCTGGCGATCATCAGTGGCAGCGAAGCCGCCCAGCAAGAACTGGCCAAACTCACCGCCCGCATCGACAGCCAGACCCTCAAGGGCTGGAAAGACAACATGCTCGCGCGCATGCAGCAGGCCCATTAAACAAAAACACTTCAACGCAGAGGACGCAGAGTTCGCAGAGAAAATAACCTTAAAGGGTGTCCAGCCTCAGTTGTACGATATCCCGGGGCGCTATAACGACTGGCCAGGGTAGTGTAACGGAGCCCTAAGCTCTCGGCGCGGGCCAGAAATCGCTGGCGTCATCCACTCCACGTTCTCTGCGATCTCCGCGTTAAAGGCTTTTATCTGATGACCCGAGTAACTGGCAATGGATGAAAAAGAGTTCAAAAAGACCGTTCGCAATGTGAACAACGCGCCCTGCGTGTTTGCCAAGGCGTTCCTGCGCCGCTGCTGTGGCTGTTCACGCGCGGAGAAGCTCTTTATCGGCGAGCGCGAGGCGGTGGCCTGCAAATCCCCCGGGGCACGCCAGCTCTGTGCCGAGGTGTTGGAACAGCTCCATCAGAAGGCGATCTTTGCCCTGCACCTGCCGCACGCCGAGGTGGTACTTCCCCACGGCAAGGAACTCAAGGTACAGTGTGGGGGCATGCTGGGGCTACAGGCCTCTCTCCATCCAGAGTTGGAAGAGGCCGAGCGGGTTGAGGACATCTACACCCTGCTCACCGAGGCGATCAAGGCGCACGAAACCACCGAGGCCCTGCCCTACGGTCAGGTAATGCGCGGCATCACCCGCTACCAGCCCCGGGCCAAGCGTTGAATAATTTCAACACAGAGGACACCGAGAACACAGAGGCCTGATGCCAGCAAAAACCCAAGCCATCACGGGCTAAACGCAGGGCAACGACGGCACATCAGACATCGCCCAACTCCGCGCCCCCTGTGCTCTCGGTGTTAAATGCCTCTCGAATCAGGATGCAATCATGGACCCACGTGAAGATCTGGTGCGGCATTATCAATGGCTGCGCCAACACGGCAACAACGATTCGCATAGCGGCAATGCCTCGGTGCGGGTCGAGAACGATTTCTGGGTAACCCCCAGCGGGGCCTGCGCCGACCTGCTCAGCGCCGATCAGCTGATCCGCTGTGAGCTGGCGGGGAGTAGCGGCCAGGGGGCTTCCCTTGATGCGCCGCTACACCGCCTGGTCTACCGCCACAACCCCAAGGCCCGTGCAGTGCTGCACAGCCACGGCCCCTACAGTGTGGCGATGACCATGCACGGCGAAGACTTCATCCCCCCCGACTTTGAGGGGCAGTACTACTTCGAACGCATCCCGGTGATCAGCATTCCATACAAAGACTACATCGCCGAGGCCCCGCAACGGGTGGCTGAGGTGCTGGCCGAATACCCTGTCATGGTGGTGCGCGGTCAT
Organism: Ectothiorhodospiraceae bacterium; assembly: GCA_007125455.1. Classification (GTDB taxonomy): domain Bacteria; phylum Pseudomonadota; class Gammaproteobacteria; order Thiohalomonadales; family Thiohalomonadaceae; genus SLDE01. Next base: position 9,869 of record SLDE01000013.1, on the reverse strand, counting down.
GGTGTGTATGCCCAGGCCGAGTCGATCAACCTGGCCTACAAGTGGAGCTGCTCCTTCGAGCTTTCGGCCAAGACCGCCTGGCTGGCGAAACAGGCGGGGACACTATGATGGCGACGAACACCATCCCGGTAGTGCTGTGCTTTTCAGGCAACGACCCCTGTGGCGGGGCAGGCATACAGGCCGATATCGAGGCGGTGGCCAGCATGGGCGGCCTGGCGGCACCGGTGATCACCGCACTCACTGTACAGGACAGCCAGTACGTGATGCGGCTGGAGCCGGTCGATGCGATGCTGGTGATCGAGCAGGCCCGCGCGGTGCTGGAAGACATGCCGGTGGCAGCGATCAAGATCGGCCTGCTGGGCAGTGTGGAAAACATCGAGGTGATCCACACCCTGCTGCATGATTACCCCGATATCCCGGTGGTGCTGGATCCGATCCTGCGTGCCGGCGGGGATGGCAATCACCTCACCACCGAGGCAATGCAACAGGCCATGCGCCAATTGCTACTGCCCTATGTCACCGTGCTCACCCCCAACAGCCAGGAGGCACGCGCCCTGGCCCATGAGGCAGACACCCTCGACGCCTGCGCCCACGAGCTGCTGGAAGATGGCTGCGAGCTGGTGCTGATCACCGGCACCCACGAGGACACCCAAGCGGTAGAAAACCGCCTCTACGGCAACCACCGTCTGCTGGAGACCTTTAACTGGGATCGCCTGCCCCACAGCTACCACGGCTCCGGCTGTACTCTCGCCGCCAGTATCGCCGGGCTACTGGCCCACGGCCTGGAACCCTTCAGCGCCGTGCATGAGGCCCAGGAATACACCTGGCAGGCACTGGCCAACGGCTTTCGCCTCGGCATGGGCCAACACCACCCCAACCGGCTGTTCTGGGCGCGCGGCGAGAACGAGGAATGATCTGCCACAGAGGACACAGAGAACACCGAGGGAATGGCTCCTAAAGCGCTTGGGATTGCCCGGCCCACACCTGTGTGCAGGGACCATGGCTTGGACACATCGCCCTTGCCTCCGTGATCTCTGTGCCCTCTGTGGCTTTGCTTTTTCCCGCGTAGCAATCGGCTTTTAATTGAGGTTCCATGATGACAAAACGACAACTGCCCCGCGGGCTGTATGCGATTACCGACAGCAAGCTGCTCTCACCGGAGCACCTGATCCAGGCGGTGGCCCAGGCCATCCAGGGCGGTGCGGTGATGATCCAGTATCGCGACAAGGGGGGGGATGCGGCCCGCCGTCTGTGGGAGGCGCAGGATCTGGCCAACCTATGCCGCTCCCTGGGGGTGCCTCTGATCATCAACGATGATGTGGAGCTGGCCGCCCAGGCGATGGCCGATGGGGTACATCTGGGGCGCGACGACGGCAACGTGGCCATCGCCCGATCGGTGCTGGGGGAGCAGGCGATCATCGGTGTCTCCTGCTACAACGAACTGGACCTGGCCCTCGCCGCCGAGGCCGATGGGGCCGACTACGTGGCCTTCGGCAGCTTCTACTCCTCCAGCGTCAAACCCAACGCGGTACGCGCCAGTACCGCGCTGCTGGCCGAGGCCAAGGCGCGCCTGAGCGTCCCGGTGGTTGCCATCGGCGGCATCAATAGCGACAATGGCGTCCCATTGGTGGCCGCCGGTGCCGACATGCTGGCCGTGATCAACGCCGTGTTCGGCCAGGCCGACGTCGCCAGCGCGGCAGCGCAGATCACAAAATGTTTTAAATGATTCAACGCAGAGAGCACAGAGTACACAGAGAAAAATAATCATGGTGTAGCCGTCCTGAAGCAGCACACCTGTACCATCGGGCAACACAATGTGAACCACCCGACACTGCTCGGCTACTTTTCCATACAATGAGCCACCTCTGTGTTCCCTGTGACCTCTGTGTTGCAGCTTTTTTTAAAATCCAGGAGTCCCTTATGCCCAACGCCCATGAACTGTTTGTCGCCGCTCAGCAACACATCCCCGGTGGGGTGAATTCCCCAGTCCGTGCCTTTAAGGGGGTCGGCGGTGAGCCGGTGTTTTTCAACAAGGGCCAGGGGGCCTATTTGTGGGCCGAGACCGGTGAAAAGTACATCGACTACGTGGCCTCCTGGGGCCCCATGGTGGCAGGCCACGCCCACCCCGAGGTGATCAAGGCCGTGCAGGAGACTGCCGCCCACGGCCTCTCCTTCGGTGCGCCGACCGTCATGGAAACCGAGATGGCCGATGAGCTGGTCAAGCTGGTGCCGTCCATGGAGCTGGTGCGTATGGTCTCCAGTGGCACCGAGGCGACCATGAGCGCGATCCGCCTGGCCCGTGGTTATACCGGGCGCGACAAGATCGTCAAATTCGAGGGCTGCTACCACGGCCACTCCGACTCACTGCTGGTCAAGGCCGGCTCCGGTGCGCTGACCCTGGGCGTACCCAGTAGCCCCGGCGTGCCCGCCGCGCTGGCCGAATACACCGTCACCCTGCCCTTCAATGATCTCGACGCCCTCAAACAGGCCTTTGCCGAGATCGGCAACGAGGTGGCCTGCATCATCGTTGAGCCGGTGGCGGGCAACATGAACTGCATCCCACCGGTGCCGGGCTTCCTGGAAGGGCTGCGCGAGGTCTGCGACCAATACGGCAGTGTGTTGATCTTTGATGAGGTAATGACCGGCTTTCGTGTCGCCCTGGGCGGTGCCCAGGCCCACTACCGCATCCAACCGGACCTCACCACCCTGGGCAAGGTGGTCGGCGGCGGCATGCCGGTGGGTGCCTTCGGCGGCAAGCGCGCCATCATGGAGCATATCTCCCCACTCGGCCCGGTCTATCAGGCCGGTACCCTCTCAGGCAATCCGGTGGCGATGGCTGCGGGTCTTGCCACCCTCAAGCTGGCCAGCGAGCCAGGCTTCTATGACGGCATCGCCGCCAAGGTCGAACGCCTGGTCAATGGCGTGATGGCCAAGGCCAAAGAGCAGGGCATAGCGATGAGCGAAAACCACGTGGGCGGGATGTTTGGCCTGTTCTTCACCGAAGAGGAAAAGATCACCTCCTTCGGCCAGGCCGTGGAAAAATGCGATGTGGAACGCTTCAAACGCTTCTTCCACGGCATGCTGGAGGAAGGGATCTACCTGGCCCCATCCGCCTTCGAGGCCGGCTTTGTCTCCGCTGCCCACAGCGACGCCGACATCGACGCCACCATCGAGGCCGCCGGACGAGTGCTGGGCCGTATCGGCTGAAAGATCTCAACGCAGAGGACGCAGAGGACGCAGAGGACGCAGAGGAGTGACAAGATTACCGAACCCTTGTCACTATCGAATGTCGGGATAGAATGAACGCTCTTTACATCCCGCACACCGCCTCTCTGCGAACTCTGCGAACTCTGCGTTTCAATATTTAACGGCGTTTGAGTTCTAGACGACGCACGAACTCGGCCATGATACTCTGGTAGAGTTTGTCCTTTAGGTAAGCATCCTCCACCCCAGCATCGAGGTTGGGGTTGTCGTTCACCTCGATCACGTATACCCCGTCGGCGTTTTGTTTCAGATCCACCCCGTACAGACCGTCGCCGATCAGGTTGGCGGCCTTGAGGGCCACCGCCACCACCTCAGCTGGGGCCTGTTCCACCGGCATGGTGCTAAAGCCCCCCTCGGTGAATCCCCCTTTGCCGTCGTGCTTGACGATCTGCCAGTGCTTTTTCGACATAAAATACTGGCTCACAAACAAGGGCTGACGATTGATGATCCCCACCCGCCAGTCAAACTCGGTATACAGAAACGCCTGCGCCAGGATCAGCTCCGACTCTGCGAACAGTCGGCTACTGACCTCACGCAACTGCGCAAGGTTTTCCACCTTGAAAACCCCCAGCGAAAACGCCCCCTCCGGCACCTTGAGTACCATCGGATAACCCAACACCGTTTCGGCGGCCTTCAGATCCCCTTTACCCACGATCAGCGTGCGTGGGGTAGGCACCTTGTGGGCACGCAGCAATTCGGCCAGGTAGACCTTGTTGGTACACAGCAGGATCGAACGCGGGTCGTCGATCACCACCATCCCCTCGCTCTCGGCCTTTTTGGCGAAACGGTAGGTGTAGTGATCGATACGGGTGGTATCGCGGATGAGTAACGCGTCATACTCGGCCAGCCGGATATAATCGCGCCGCTCGATCAACTCCACATTGATACCCAGCCCGCGCCCGGCCTTCACAAACTGCTTGAGCGCCCGCTCATTGGACGGGGGCAGCGGGTCGTTAGGGTCGTGCAGGATCGCCAGATCAAAACGTGCCACGGGCCGTCCCTTGGGCGCACGCCAGGGCTTTTTTCGATAGTGCTCAAAGGCGTTGACAAAGGCCTCGCCCGACTCCCCCTTAAGGCGCGATAAAAACAGCGGTTTGATCGCCCCAATGCGCCACTTTCCCTGACGCTGAAAACTGACCCGCAGCAATGGGGTGGGAAAGACCTCGAACAACTGACGGGCCAGGCCAGCAAGGGCATCGAATTGACAACGCCCGAACAGCACCTCCATGTCGAAGTGCTCACTGTCCGCGGCATGGGGGTGTTTTTTAAAGGCCTTCTGGATCAGGCTATCGAGGTTTTCGGTATCCAGGCTGTACATGGATTTGCGGCTGAGATCGAGCATGGTCTTGATCGAAGGCAGCACCCGATGGCCACGGGCCTCGGCCAGCAGTGCGCAATAGTAACCCACGCTTAAATAGCGATAGCTGCGACACAGGTTTATCACCTGAATATTTTTCTGCTTGAAGTAATCCTTGCCAGTGAGGTAGTGGTCCACATGCACCACCTCGGCCTCGACAGCGGAAAACTTCCAGTCGGAAAGCTGTTCGACCACGATGAGCTGACGACTCATGCCACCACCTCCCGGCGCGCGAGAATCAATGCGGCACGCAGGCCACTCTTGCCGTAGCGGGCCATGCGTTCGAAATCCTTTTGCAGGATCGGCATATTAATGCAATCGGTCACGCTTTTTCCCTTCTCTTCATCCACATAGGGATCGTGTACGTAGATATAGCGATCATCGAAGCCGGTGACCACCACCCAGTGGGGAAACTTTTCGTGGTAGATACGGTAGGAGCTGATCAACACCACCGGCACCCCACCGGCCTCAAACTGTGCGCGCATCGCCACCAGGCTGAGTTGTTGGTAGTGCAGCGGCACGGCGTATTGTGCCATCTCGGCAACAAAGTCCTCCTGCACCAGACGCATCACCGCCTTCTTTTCCTCACTGCGCACCGAGTCGGTGAACAGGGCCCCTTCATCGTTCACAAACACCTCGCAGGCAAAGCCACGCCGCCATGCGGCCAGCGCCATGCCATAGGGGCCGCAGCCTCCGTGCCCTGCGGTCATAAACACCGTGGTTGACTCGCGCCACAGACGTAGCTCCATGCGACGGTCCAGTTCCAGCTTGGGATCGAGGGCCCCCATGGCCATCATCAAGGCGGCCGGGCCACAGGTGAAGTCCAGGGTTTGGCGGTAATAACGGATCGGCAATACATTGGGGCTGAGATGGGGCTGCAGCACCTTCTCGAAGCGCAGGGCGTCCATGTGGTCTTCGTAATAGTCCACATACTGACCAAACTGGCGATAACCCAGACGAGAAAACAACGCCAGTGATGCGCCATTGTCACGCCGCACCTCCAGGCGCATCGACACGCACTCCCCCTCCAGGGCCGCCGCCTCGGCGGCCTCCACCAGCCCCTTGGCCACCCCCTGCCCCTTGGCCCGCTCATCGACCGCGATCGAGTACAACCGCGCCAGCGAGGTGCCGGCATTGAACAGCACCATCACATAGCCGCGCAACTCACCCGCCACCTCATCGATCAGCGTCACGGCATGGGCGCGGGTAAGCAGATGGCGAAAACTGCGACGGGAGATACGGTCGGTATCGAAACTACGGCATTCGAGGGCGACCAGGGCATCCAGGTGTTCCAGGGTGGCAGAGCGAATCATCAAGCAGCCCTCCTGAACGGGGGCGTAAGAAAGTACGCAAAATGTATGTTAGCGCTGGGAAAAAAGCAATTACCCCGAGAGCCATTTTAATCTTATGGCGTGTCTACTTGCCCCCAGTGCGAGCTTTCCAGTGCTCGCAGGGGAACACACGGGTAATGGACCTGTAGGAGCGGCTATGCCGCGATGGATACGATTATCGCGGCCAAGCCGCTCCTACAACTCAGGGCGGGCGAGTAGATACCTTGTTGCTAACGACTCACGCCATTGCCGTCGTATCGACCATCCCTGGGGGCGGCCCTTATCAGGGTATCGAACAGGCCTTTGACAGGCCGTCTGACCGTTAATCCTCTGCGCTGGGATCTTGTTCAAAGCGGGCGAGCGGTTACCAAGTTAGCCCACCGAAACGCGATTCTTCCCCTCCCGTTTGCTGCGGTAGACCATCTCGTCGGCACGCTTGAACAGGCTGTCAGGGTCATCGCCCTCGCGCACCTCACTCACCCCCATGCTCACGGTCACGGCAAAGCGCGGATCAAAGCGATACCCGGCGATGGCCTCACGCAGCTTTTCTGCCAGTCGTGCGGTCTTCGTGGCATCGTTGTCCACCAGCAGTACGAATTCCTCCCCTCCCCAGCGCACCAGCAGATCATTGTGGCGCAGCTTGCTCAGCAGCAGCCCCGCCAGGGCCTTGAGCACCTCATCACCGACGCCATGCCCATACTCATCATTGATGAGTTTGAAATTATCGATATCCATCACCACCAGCGAGTAGGGTCGTGGTGGCGGCCAGGGGCCGGCGAGTTTGCGCGCCATCACCTCGTCGAACTTGAGACGGTTGTATAGGCCAGTCAGGGCGTCATGGTAGGCCTTCTGTGCATAGGATTGGGACTTTTCCATCAGCTCGGTGATGTCCTTGCCGATCGCCACGTAGTAGAGCGGCTCGCCATGGTGGTCGAACACCGGGCTGATGGTCGCCTCTTCGAAGAACAGGTGGCCATCCTTGTGACGATTGATGAAGGTCTCTCGGAAGGTATGTCCGGCAAGCAGTGAATGCCACAGATCGGCATAAAAACTGCGTGACTGTTTGCCCGATTGCAGGATGCGGGCGTTCTTTCCCAGCACCTCGTCGCCGCTATAGCCGGTCATCTGGGTGAAGGCACTGTTGACGAAGACGATATCGCCCTTGAGATCGGTGACGATCACCGAGTCGGCGGTCTGATTCAGCGCGGTGGACAGAAACAGCGCCTCTTCCCGGAGGTTGGGCTGGGGCGGTACCTCCCGCTGCAATGAGAACCAGGCCGCCACCCGGTTGGCCTCGTCACGCAAGGGCGCGATATACCAACGCACGATGTATTCCCCACCATCCTTGCGGTAGTTGGTGTTCTGGCCGATGAAGCACTCCTCCCGTGCCAGCGCCTCGGCGACCGAGTTCAATACCGCCCGGTTGGTCTTCTCGCCCTGGAGGATGCGCGGGCTCTTGCCACGCAACTCGGCCTCGCTATAGCCCGAGCGGCGCAAAAAGGCCTGGTTGGCGTAGAGGAAGCGCTCGCCGCCGACATCCTCGTGGGGCGCGGTGATCACCACCGATTCGGTGGCCTGTTCAAAGGCGGCCAAAAAGCCCCGCACACAGGGGTTATCCAGGAAGGGGATAGACTCAATTATCACGCGTAGCGTCCAACGTAGGGGTAACGCTGAAAACTAGCACGCCACCCCACAAGCGTCCAGCCACTAGCCCTTGGCGGGCTCGGCATGGTCATCTTCATCGACGGGCCCCTCCGTGAGTACTTCGGGATCGTGTTCATCCATCTTCCACGGCAGCACACCAGGCGAGCTATGCAGGAAGTGCAGGTATTTTTCGAACTGATCGAGGATATCGCTGATGAGGTCCTGTTGATCGTAGCCGTAGATATCGTAGGCCTGGCCACCACGGCGCAAGAAGACCTCGGCACGGAAGTATTGCACATCACCGTCCAGATCCCGCTCCACCTCGGGGTAGGCGAAGTCCGGCAGGGCGTAGCCGCGCAGGCGGATCTCGTAGAGGAAGTCCACCTGATCCGGCTTGACCACCGCCAGGCGCACCCGATGGCTCTCTTCATCGAAGCTCACCTCGGCGGGCCACTCCTGGGAGCGCAGCTCATCCTGTACCTTGAGGATGCTGGGGTGTACCTTGTCGCGGATGTAGGCCTCCACCGCCTCCCGTGGCGGGAAATCCACCAGCTCGGATAGACGACGCTTCCAGTAGCCCGTGCCGCCCTGCTTGCTCGGTCGGCTCTGCATGTGGGCCTTGAGACTGATCTCGTGGTGGCCCTCGATCACCAGCGCCCGCCACATGCCAAAGGCAGCGATCAGCATGATGATCGCAAAGGGCAGGGCACTGGCGATGGAGGCGGTCTGCAGGGCGGAAAGCCCCCCGGCCAACAGCAGCACCGATGCCACCAGCCCCTCGATGCAGGCCCAAAAGGCGCGCTGCCATACTGGGCTATGGGACGCCCCACCGGAGGCCAGCGAGTCGATCACCAAAGAGCCGGAGTCGGAAGAGGTGACGAAGAAGGTGATGATCAGGATCACGGTGATCACCGACACCAGACTGGACCAGGGCAACAGCTCATAAAGCTTGAACAGGGCGATGGCGTGGTCGGCCTGCACATCGTCGATCAGCGTGCTGACCCCCTCCACCATGATGAAGTGCAGGGCGGTATCACCAAACACCGAGAACCACAGGAAGGTGAAACTGGTGGGCACCAACATCACCCCGAAGACAAACTGGCGAATGGTGCGTCCACGGCTGATCTTGGCGATAAACAGGCCGACAAAGGGAGCCCAGGCGATGGTCCAGCCGAAGATGAACAGGGTCCAGTTGCCGATCCAGTCGCTGCGCGTATAGGCCTGCAGGTTGAAGGTGCGCTCAATGATGTGGTTGAGATAGCTACCGGTATTCTGCAAGAAGGTCTCCAGGATGAAGATCGAAGGCCCGACGATGAACACAAAGCCCATCAGGGTGATCGCCAACACCATATTGATAATGGAGAGGCGCTTGATCCCCTTGTCCATCCCGGCCACCACCGACATCACCGCCAAGCCGGTGATCACCGCGATGGCGATCACCTGCACCGTGGTGCTGACCGGGATACTGGGCCACAGGTAATGCAGCCCCGCATTGATCTGCGCCACCGACAGCCCCAGTGTGGTGGCGATGCCGAACATGGTACCGAGGATGGCGAAGGTGTCGACGGTGTGTCCGATGGGGCCGTAGATACGTTCGCCGATCAGCGGGTACAGGGTGGAGCGCATCGACAGCGGCAGACCGTGGCGAAAGGCAAAATAGGCCAGCACCAAGCCCGCCAGGCCATAGATGGCCCAGATGTGGAAGCCCCAATGGAAGAAGGCGATCTGCATCGCCTGCTTGGCCGCATCGACGGTTTGCGCCGCGCCCTCAGGTGGGGCGGCATAGTGCAGCACCGGCTCGGCCACCCCGAAGAACAACAGCGCAATGCCGTAACCGGCGGAAAACAGCATCGCAAACCAGGCGGGAAAGCTGTACTCCGGCTCGGCGTGGTCCGGCCCCAGGCGGATATTCCCCCAACTGGAAAAGGCCACGCTAACGATGAAGACCAAAAAGATCGCCACCGAGAGCATGTAAAACCAACCAAAATCAGCGGTGATAAACGCCAGGGTCTTGCTGAACAGGGTGGCGGCCTGGTCCTGCCAGAGGATGGTGCCGATGACCAGCATAGCGATGACGGTGATCGATGGGATAAAGACCGGCATCAATAAGGTGGTGCGGCGAGTTTCCTGTTGTTCCATAACACCCTCGGTATTGCATCTCGATTTATCGAAACTAGCACATGCCCCCGAGCGCGTCTAATCGCGGCAGAGCCGCTCCTACAAACCTGGCACCTGCCCCGGACTCCTGTAGGAGCGGCTACGCCGCGATTGCT
>SLDE01000083.1 GCA_007125455.1 Ectothiorhodospiraceae bacterium | reverse complement strand
TTACCGGCCTTGATCAGGTGACGTGTGACCAGTAACTGTTCCTCCGGGATCGCGATCCCGGCGTCGCGCATCACCGTGGCGGTAAGGGTTTCGCTACGACGCAACTCACCAATGATGGTGACAGGCTCCTCACCGGGCATGGTATAGCTGGTCTCGATCACCTGATGCGGCCAGAAGGTGCCAAAACCGCGCACCAGGATCAGGAACAGCAGACCAAACACCATGATCATACTGATCGTCACCGCTCCGCCGGTCAACCAGATCCAGGGACTGCCACTCTTCCACCAATTCTTCATCATTCAAGCCTCAAGAAAAAAACTTTCAACACAGAGGACACAGGGGACACGGAGAAAAACCTGGCTTGGGTAACAAAGTCCATATGCCCATGCCACTTCGTGCTGTATTTTGCATTCCCCGCCTCTGCGCACTCTGCGTTTAAGATCATTTAAAGCGACGCATAGCGCTTGCGCAGACGTTGGCGCACCAGTTCTGCGGCGGTGTTGAGCAGGAAGGTGAAGAACAGCAGCACCAGTGCGGAGAGGAACAGCACACGGAAGTGGGTGGAGCCTACCGCGGTCTCCGGCAGTTCCACCGCGATATTCGCCGCCAGGGTGCGCATACCTTCGAAGAGGTTGAAATTGACCACCGGGCTGTTGCCGGAGGCCATCAGCACGATCATGGTTTCACCCACTGCACGGCCAAAGCCGATCATCACCGCCGAAAAGATCCCGGGGCTGGCAGTAAGCAATACCACTCCGATCACGGTCTGCCAGGGGGTGGCACCCAACGCCAGGGAGCCTTGGGTGAGGTGCTTGGGCACATTGAATACCGCATCCTCGGCGATGGAGAAGATGGTGGGGATCACCGCAAAGCCCATTGCCATGCCCACGATGAGGGCATTACGCTGGTCGTAAGGGATCCCCACATCGGTCAGCCATTGGCGCATCGAGCCATCGAAAAAGGCCACCTCGATCCAGGGGCTACTGGTGACGACGAACCAGCCAGTGAACAGTACCACCGGGATCAGCAGCGCAGCCTCCCACCCGGCGGAGACGCTGTTGCGGATACGTCCCGGCATACGCAGCCACAGCAGCCCGGCCATCAGGATCGCCACCGGGAAGAGGACGGCCCCGGTGATCAGGATTGGCAGGTTGTTCTCCACATAGGGGGCCAACCAGATCCCGGCAAGGAAGCCGAGGATGACCGTGGGCAGCGCCTCCATCAATTCGATGGAGGGCTTGACGACCTTGCGCATCGGTGCCGACATGAAGTAGGCGGTGTAGATCGCCCCCATGATGGCAATCGGAGTGGCCAGCAGCATGGCAAACAGCGCCGCCTTGAGGGTGCCGATCGAGAGCGGGATGAGGCTCAGCTTGGCCTCAAAGGCATCATCGGCGGAGGACGACTGCCAGATATACTCCGGCTCATCGCGCCCCTCATACCAGACCTTGCCCCACAGGCCACTGAGCGAGGTCTGTGGATGCGGATTGCGGATCGATAGCAGCTTGATCGCCGCCTGGTCCTTGCCGGTGACCAGCGCGCGGCGGTTGGTCGGAGCCATCGCCATCAGCCCAAGCTCGCCATCCGCCACCGGTATGCTGGCAAGGGTGACACTGGAGGTGGCATAGTGGAGCTTGACCTGGCCACCGGCGTCACCGGTAAGAAAGCCCTTGCGGGTATATTCGGGCTCGATCACCGTGACGGCGTGGTCATGGTGCTTGAAGCTGCGAATATGGGTCACCTGCTGAGTACCGCTTTGCTCGTCGCGCACCAGAAACCACTGGCGCACACTGCCATCGGAACCGCCAATGATCATCGAGCGGGAACCCACCAGCATATGTGCTGCAGTTACCTGCTGCCCCTCATCCACGACGCGGATCTTTTCGATCAGACTTGGGTTGTTGCGATCAACGATGTCAAAGGAGTAGAGATAGCCCTTCTCGTCGATAGCAAACAGATTGCGCAACGACTCGTTGAGCATGATCTGCCGTACCGGGCTGTCCAGGGCGGGGAGGGGGTAGTCCTGGCGGCGTATCTGCACCTGGCCGGTCATCATGTTGCGGGTAGTGGCGAACAGGGCCATGGCGATCTCGCCATTCTCCATACCGCCGGCGACGATATAGCCGCCGCGCCCCTCCACCACCGCCAGCGCGCTGTAATTTGCTGTATCGCTGTCACCGATACGGATCGGCTCCTCGCCCAACGGGTAGCTCAGCTGGGTAGTGATCTGGCGCACCCCGTCGATAAAGGTTTGCGGATACTCCACCTTGACCGGCAGCACGCTACCATCGGAAAAGCCATAGGTGAACAGGCTGCGCCGACTCTCGGCACGGCCAAAGGCGGTGATCGTCAAGCCTTCGGGCAACGGCAACTGTTGCCGCTCAAGGTAGGCACCAGTGTCGGCCTCGAAGAAGGTGATCATGCCGGACTGGGCAAAACGGGCCCCGATCTGCTGATAGCGATCAAGGGTCAGATGCAGGGTCTGACTAGGGTCGTCATCCCCCGGCATCGCGTATTCGGTTTGCTGCTCCATATTCACCGGAGCCAGCATGGGAAAGGTTTCGTAAAACAGGTAGGCAAAGATCAAGGTCAGCGCAAAGATCACACCAATCCCGCTGGAACCCACACCATAACGTGAGAGGGCGTCACGCAATGCGCGCCGCTTGCGCAGTTTCAGGCGCAACTCGGGATCAGGCAGCAAGGATTTGCGTCCTGAGGGCTTATCCTGGGTAGTGGCAGACATGCTCAACCTCGGTTTGTCATCGGTTCAAACAGCGTAAAGGCTGCTGGCACATCCCTGCACCAGCAGCCTGTCACACGAGTCTTGAAATTTAATCCAGCTTCTTTTCCTTACGGAAACGACTCGCAACCACCTCGGGCAGGGTGACGTAACCGTCACGATGTACCACTTCCTGACCTTGCTTGGAGAGCACCATCTTGAAGAACTCACGTTCCAGCGGGTTCCAGCCATTGTTAGGGTGCATATTGCCGTAGACGTAGAGGAAGCGGGCCAGTGGGTAGTCACCGCTGGCGGCATTCTCGCCATTGGCTTCGAAGTGTTGACCGCCGTGTTCCTTGGCCAGCGGTACGACACGTACCCCGGAGGTGCGATAGCCGATCCCGGAGTAACCAATGCCATTGATGGTCTGCTCGACACCACGCACTACGGCGGAAGAACCGGGCTGTTCGTTAACGGTGGACTTGAAGTCACCGCCACACAGGGCGTTTTCACGGAAGTAGCCGTAAGTGCCGGAGACCGCGTTGCGGCCATAGATGGTGATGTCGCGGTTGCGCCAGCCACCGCTCAGACCGGCCTGACCCCAGGTACGGATATCATTGTTGTAACCACAGGCGCGGTTGGCAGAAAAGATGGCATCCACCTGCGGGATGGAGAGCCCTTCGATCGGGTTGTCCTTGTTCACATACACAGCGATCATGTCTACCGCAACCGGCACCTCGGTGGCCGGGTATCCGTAACGGTCTTCAAAGGCGCGCTGCTCGGAGTCGCGCATCGGGCGGCTCATCGGGCCAAAGTTGGAGGTACCCTCCACCAGTGCCGGCGGTGCGGTGGAGGTACCGGCACCCTGGATCTGCACGTTCACGTTGGGGTAGAACTTGGCAAACTCTTCCGCCCACAGGGTCATCAGGTTGTTCAGGGTATCGGAGCCGATGGAGGTCAGGTTGCCGGAGATCCCGGAGACGCGCTGATACTCAGGCAGCTTGGGGTCGACTTCGGCCTGTACGGCGGTGGCGGTGAAGCCCAGTGCGGCAATGGCACTGACAATCAGGGTCTTCTTAAACATGGTACAGATTCCTCATGTGGTTTAAGTCGTCACGCGGCGAGTTCTGTCCCGCCCTTCGCACGCTCAGTATCCCCGTGGCTGATGACAATTCTATGAAGCGAATATGACAGTATTGTGAATGTCTGAAATAAAAAGCCTTTAACGCAGAGAACGCAGAGAACGCAGAGA
>SLDE01000093.1 GCA_007125455.1 Ectothiorhodospiraceae bacterium | reverse complement strand
GCATGCCAGCCAGACACGCGCCACCGCCACCGAGGAGCAAGCGATGCGCCTGTCACAGCAGCGTGCCCAGAACGTGGTGGACTACCTGGTGGAACAGTTTGATGTGCCGCGCAACAGACTGGCAGCGGAAGGTTTTGGTGAGACCCGTCGCATCGCCTATGGCCCGGTTGCTGAACGTCACCGGGAAAATCGTCGAGTCAATATTATCCTGAATTATCCTAGATAATCATCGATCTAAAGATTGCACCCAGGCACTCCGGTGCCTGGTTTTTTTTTCGTCAGGGACTTGCTCCGAGTTAGTCGAATGATACGCTGGTCTTGTCGTGTGACTGAGCATCTAAACCGCGTAGATACAAAAAAAGCCCCGCCAAGCGGGGCTTTTCTTTTTGCGGGCCAAAGAGCAGCCGTTAGAAGACGATATTGAGCATCGCCATCATTACCACCAGGAACAGCACGGTCATGATCCCGCCGGCCTTCATGAAGTCCTTCACCGCATAGCCACCAGGGCCCATGATCAGGGCGTTAACCTGGTGGGTGGGGATGAGGAAGGAGTTGGAGGTGGCCAGCGCCACGGTGAGGGCGAATACCGCCGGATTGGCGTCGATCCCCACCGCCTGGGCCTGTACGGCGATATTTACTGCCAGGGGCACCAGCAGCACCGTGGCACCCACATTGGACATCACCAGGGTGAAGAAGGTGGCGAGGACGGCGATTACTGCTTGCAACATGAAGGGGCTGACATCGCCCATGATGTGCAGGGTGGATTTGGCGATCCATTCGGCAGTGCCGGTGAGCTGTACCGCTGCACCGAGCGGGATCAGGCTGGCGAGGAGGAAGACGGTCTTCCAGCTCACCGCATTGTAGGCCTCATCAACACTGAGTACCTTGGTCAGGATCATCCCCACGGCACCGACCAGCAGGGCGATGGAGAGGCGTACATCGGTAAACAGGATCAGGCCCAGGGCGATGGCGAAGAAGATCAGCGCGTGGGGTACCTTGCTGGGACGCAGCTCTTCATGCGGGTAGTCCTGGGTGATGACCAGGAATTCATCCTTGTTTTTGTTGACGTTGGCCAGATCATCCCATTTGCTGTGCTGCACAATGGTGTCGCCTGCCTGCAGTACGGTGTCACGCAGGCCGGTACGAATGGTTTCGCCACCACGGTGGATTGCCAGCACGTTGACCCCGTAGGTATTGCGCATACGGATCTCGTGCAGGCTCTTGCCGATCAGCTTGGAGCTGGGTGGCACCACCATCTCGGAGATCCCCGAGGTGGAGTGGCTGAGCGCCTCGGAGAAGTTGTTCAGCTCGCCGGAGACCTCCAGTTCATAGGTTTCGGTAAAGGTTTTGATATCGCGTAGTGGCCCCATCACCGCGATGGTGGAGCCTGCATGGATCTCCACATCGCTGGAGGGAGCGATGCGGGTCTGATCGCCACTGCGCATGGCGATCGCAGAGACCGTATGCGGCAACATCGATTCAAAACTCTCCACGGTACTGCCGTCAAAACGGCTGTCGTGGGGGATCGGGATCTCGTAGATCTCACCTTCCAGCCCGTAGGTGTCGGTGAAGTAGTCCAAGGTCGAGGTGGTACTGTCACCTTCGTTTTTGTTGGCAGGCAGTACAAAGCGCCCAGCGATGACGAAGTAGAGGATCCCGGTGACCACCAGTGCCAGCCCGATGGGGGTCACGTCGAAGAGATCGAAGGTACTCATCTGCATATCTTCTGGCAGCGACTGGTTGGAGGTGAGGATCAGGTCGTTGAGCAGGATCAGTGGGCTGGAGCCGATCATGGTCATGGTGCCGCCGAGGATGGCGGTGAAGCCCATGGGCATCAGCAGGCGCGACATGGGCAGCCCGGTGCGGTTGGAGATGCGGCTGACCACCGGGATAAACAGGGCGGCGGCACCGACATTCTGCATAAAGCTGGAGATAAAGCCGGCGGTGCCGGAGACCATCGGGATCACGCGCTTTTCGGTGGTGCCGCCGACGCGCATGATAAAGCTGGCCACCTTGCTCATCAGCCCGGTCTTGTCCAGCCCGGCCCCGATGATCATCACCGCGATGATGGAGATCACCGCATTACTGGCAAAGCCATCGAACAGGCGATTGGGATCAACCAGGGAGGGCACCACGGCATCGGGGATGATGGTGGTCAGGCCCAGCAGCACCATCACCAGGATGGCGGCCACATCGACACGGACGATCTCGGAGACAAACAGGTAGATGGTGAAGGCAAGGATGCACAACACCCATATCATTTCTGCGGTCAAGGCTTCCAACGGTTTTCTCCCAAGGCTGAATGAGGGGGGACGCTGATCACAGTTATAGAGGCGTACCCGCAAAAAGCGCGCATATTAGCATGCTGAGGCTATGCCTGCATGTGCTACGCCCGATGCCGATGAAATTGGGGGCGAGTGACGTTTTGTCCATGTATCAAATGACCGCACCCGCCATGCCTGTTGGCTGTCCTGTTGCTGGGCTGCGCCGATTAGCCATCTTCCTCTGGGGGCTTGGCGGCAGGTCGGTTGAAGCGGATGTTCTCCGGTGCCACGGTGCCGCCGGAGATGATGAAGGTCATCGCCTGATCGGCGCTCCAGTCGGTGGGCACCAGCCGCTCCAGTGGCACGATCTCCAGGTAACCCGAGGTAGGGTTGGGGGTGGTGGGCACATACACCGCCGCCAGCTTCTGACCGGTGTCCGCATCGCTGAACACCTTGGTGACAAAGCCCACCGCACGCATCTCCGGGGTGGGGAATTCGATCAAGACCACCCGTTCGGTGGCCTCGGGCTTTTGCTGCAGTGCCGCCACCAGCTTCTTGCTGGTACCGTAGACGGTCTGCACCAGTGGGATGCGATCAAGTACGCCCTCAAACAGGGCCAGCAGCTGCTTGCCCACCACCTTGGTGGTGACCCAGCCGAGCAGGTAGAGCAGCACCAAAATGAACAGGGCAGCCAGCAGTGACTGTGACCAGGTATTGAACAGCCACTGCGCCGCTACCGGGCTGATCTCCTCCACCGAGTGGGCCAGGCCACGGATCCACGGGCGACCAAACTTCGACAATTGATTGAAGACAAAGCTGAACACCAGCCAGGTGATCCACAGTGGGATGGTGATCAAGGCACCGGTGATCAGGTAACGTTTGATGTGGGCATGAAAGCCCTTGCGCTGCTCCATGAGGGGACCATGAGGTGGACATTAGTGGAGAGAGTATAAGCCTCTGGGGAACTTTTGGCAGTAGTCACTGACGAAGCGGTATGCCCGAATTTTGCACTGCTTCCTGTGAGGCGGTGCTGTTTGCGGTATATTTGGGATTCCTCCAGAAACCAACAAGGAGAACACAATGAAGAAACTTACCACAGCCCTGTGTCTTGCCGGTGCCCTCGGTGCCGCCGCCATCAGCACCGCTGCGATTGCCGATGAGACCAACCCGGACATCATCCATCGCCAGGGCATTTACAAGATTGTCGGTGGTCATATGACCGCACTGCGCTCTGCGTTGTTGCTGCAGAACGACAAGACCGCCGGTCAGCTGGAATACCATGCCCAGGGCATTGTTGAGGCCTTCAAACGCATGGGCGATGCCTATCCTGCCGATTCACAGCGCGGCATCACCAAGGCCAGTTCCGCCATTTGGGAAAACCCCGATGAGTTCCGTCAAGCCGGGCAGAACGCCTTCGGTGCGGCCACCAACATGCTGGAAGTGATCCAGATGGACGGCAGCCGCCGCGAGATCATGGCCAGCTTCCGTGACCTGGGCGGTAGCTGCAAGGCCTGCCACGACGACTTCCGCGAGCGCTAAGCGGTTTGCCACAGGGGGCACAAAGGACAGGGCGGCTGATGCGTAACGACTTGTCCCCCCCGTTGAGGGCACTTCTAAATATTCGTGAGCACGCATCTTGAACCCTCAAATCCGCGCTCTCTGCGTTGCAAATCTTCGCAATAGCGGGCTATTACGTGCGATTTGCGCCTTGATAGCACAGATTTG
>SLDE01000007.1 GCA_007125455.1 Ectothiorhodospiraceae bacterium | reverse complement strand
GTGCGGGCTGGCGAAGCCAAAGAACTCAAGGCCAAAGGCTATGAGCCTGTGTTGACGAAAACGCGCTGGCTACTGGTGAAGCGGCCTGAGAATCTGACCGAGAAGCAGGAACTCAAGCTTTCAGAGCTGCTTCAGTACAACCTCCGCTCAGTCAGGGCCTACCTGCTGAAAGAGGAGTTCCAGCTGTTTTGGAGCTATGTATCACCCTACTGGGCGGGTAAGTTTCTCGATAAGTGGTGTACCAAGACGATGCGCTCGAAGATTGAACCGATGAAGAAGGTCGCCAGGATGCTACGAGGTCATAGAACCCTGCTGCTGAACTGGTTTCGGGCTAAAGGGCAGCTTTCAAGCGGTGTGGTCGAGGGTTTTAACACCAAGGCAAAACTGACTACCAGAAAAGCCTTTGGATTTCGGACCTATCGGGGTGCAGAAATCGCGCTATATCATGCACTTGGCGAATTGCCCGTCCCGGAGGTCGCCCACAGATTTTGCTGAGGAGCCCAGAATAATTAGAAGTGCCCTACATGATGTAATCATTATCGGTGCCGGTTCCGGTGGTCTCGCGGCGCTGCTGCGGCAGTTGCGTGATCGCTATGTTTCCGGTGTGTTGCAGGCGACCAGAGTGAGCCGCTCATCGCGGCTGGGCAGGTGCCAGTGCGCCGCTTCCTGAAAGCCTGCCGTCTCCCAAAGTCAGTGCATTATAACTTCACGAGCAAACAAAGCCCGGTGTAAGTCCTTGATATTGGGTACGCTACGAATACCGCCAGCGCACGGTGGGGGGGGGATTCTGCTGTTACAAATTTACAGCGGCGAAACTGTGAACTAGCCCCGCAATGCCTGGCGTAAATTGCCTTGGCCGCTTTACAGCTTCTGCCGATTTTCGCGATGATACCGGGCTGGGACTATTGAACAACAACCGGGGATGCATTGTGAGCGGAAACAGATTTCCATCGTATAAAGCTGTATGTGTCGCGGCCTTTGTGGGCTTTGCAATCAGCCTGGGGGCTATGGCGGTAGCCAGCGAGGCTGAGCCGGAAGAGCGTGAGCGGATCATGGCCGAGATCGAAAGACGCCTGGTAGACGATGCGGCGCGGGAAGCGGCGATCCGCGCCGGGCGGGACCGCTCTGTACTGTGCGCCAGCTGTCACGGCGTGGACGGGAATAGCCTGCGCTCCTACATCCCTAATCTGGCTGAGCAGAATACCGCCTACATCATTGAACAGATCGGCAAGTTTGTGGATGGGGAGCGTCAGCACTTCGTGATGCCGGTGTTGGCGAGGGATTTCAGCTTTCAGGATAAGGTGAATCTAGCGGTTTACTACGCCTCGCAGACCCTGGAACCTGCAGAGGCCGATCCGATCCTCGCCGCACGGGGCAAGCCGCTTTACGAACAGTACTGCCTGGGTTGCCACGGAGCTACAGGCAGGGGGCATGCCGGCTATGCGGTGGTGGCCGGGCAGAAGGTGGAGTATGCGATCAGCTCAATGAAGCGCTATCGTGAGAATGCGCTGCGACGTGGTGAGCCACTGGAGACCACCCGTTCTGATCTCCTCATGGAGCAGGCGACGGCCCACCTGAGTGATGAGGATATTGCGGCCCTCGCACACTACTCCGCATTGTTGGAGTAGCGTGCATTGTGTGCCGGGCGCAGGCAATACTCGTCAGAGGAGTGGCCAGGTTGAGCCGATAGTCCACCTCGCCGGGCAAGGGTTGTCATTGCTCGGGGGGAGGAGGGGGGTTTGAGTCGGGATTTTTTTGCTCCCACTCGACAAAGCAGCCCTGCCCACAGAAGTGGTAGGCGTATTCCTTGCTCTCCACGGTCAGTGCCTTGTTATGGGGGATCTCTTTGTGGCAAATGCTACAGCGTAATACGCTCGTTTGGGTTTGCGTTGTGCTCATGATTCGCCTCCATGGATATTTTAGTGCCTAAGCTAAAGGTAGCAGGTAGCGCGCAAATGGCCATTCACACTTGCCGGGTGTTTCATTGTCGATATGTGGGCTGCGGTGAGGGTGAGGCAGATGGCGGCTTGCTATCTGAATGATTGCCCAACCTGTTACTTGAGTAGCGCTGGCAGGCGGGACTCCCACGCCGGGATCCAGGGTAGGATCTCGTCGGGTGACATCGGCTTGGCGATAAAATAGCCCTGCGCCAGGCCACAGCCTGTGCTGCGGATAAAGTCCCAGTCGTGCCGGGTTTCGATGCCTTCTGCCACGGTTTTGATCCCCAGGTGTTTGGCCATTCCCAGGCTGGCCTCCACGATGGTGCGCAAGGGGGGGTAATCGTATGCGCCTTGCACGAAGCCACGATCGATCTTGAGTTCATCGAATGGGATGTCACGCAATTGCGCCAATGAGGAGTGGCCGGTGCCAAAATCGTCGATGGACAGCCCGATTTTCTTTAATCGCAGCCTGGTGAGGATATCCAGTGGCGTAACCAGGTCCTTCATTAGGCGGCTTTCTGTGACTTCTAGCACGATGCTGGGGAATGGGATGCCAGCCTTCTTGATTGCATGGGTAATGTCGTCAGCAAAATCCACGGATCCTAGATTATCCATGGAGATGTTAACCGCTACCTGTAGACCTGCGTTGGCATCGTGCCACTGACGCGCCTGGGTGAGGGCGTTGCTAAGAACGGTTTGTGTTAGATGATCGATCAGACCATGTTCTTCCGCCGTCCCGATAAATTGATCGGGGAATACCATGCCGTCCGTTGGATGCTGCCATCGCACCAGGGTTTCCACGCCGATGAGCCTCCCTGTTGCGAGGTCAACCTGAGGTTGGTAATAGTTGATCAGCTCGTTGTTGTTAAGGGCATGGCTCAGCTCGTCTGGTGTATATATCTTGCTCGCGCTATGCTCGCGAGACTTCGGTACATGATCGATAACCCGCTTGAGCTGTGTGGGATGAATGGGTTTTTTCAGTGCGCCCAGCACATGTAGTTTGTGCGCGTTGGCCAGTTTTTCCACGGTGTGCAAGATGCGCTGTTCTTCACCACTGATCAATACCAGACCACCGATATAGCTGATGCGTACCAGGTGACGAACAAATTCTATGCCATCCATATCGGGCATCTGCAGATCGAGAAGAACCATATCGAAGGCGTTTTGATCTCTCTCAAGCAACGCCAGTGCCTCTGTAGGATGCTCCAAGGCGACCACCTCATCAAAGCCAAGATTGGCAAGCTGCTGTGAAAGCAGCTTTAGGACAAAGGGGTCGTCATCGATGATAAGGAATTTCATTTACACTCCTTAGGGTTTTGTTATCATACCAGTAGCGATTGGATTTCTTTTTCCACCGCATTCCAGGTGGATTCCAGCGCCTGCATCCGTTCCTTGATGATGCTTCTATTGCCTTCCTTGCCCGCATTCTCCAGCTCTGCGCAAAGATCCCCCAATGTGTTGGCGCCCACCGTGCGTGAGGATGACTTTAGCTTATGTGCCATGGCGCTTATGTGATGTGCATCGCCTGCAGCTAGCGTCTCGCGGATCTCCTGCAATAGTTTTCTTGCGGAGTTGAGATAGTCGGCAAGAAACTCATGCACTATCTGTGGGTCGTCTCCTACCAGTTGTTTGAGGGTGTTCACCTCAAGCAGTTGCTCAGGTGGCGAGACGGTTTCGTTTTCTGGACTTATTTCCGGGGGAGGCTCAGACGGTGCCAACCATTCTTCCAGTGTGGCACGGAGTTTCTTGAGCGGTACGGGCTTGGTTAGGTAGGCATCGATCCCCACTTCCCTTGCCCGATGTTCTTCACCACGCAGGGCATTGGCTGTCAGTGCGATAATCGGTAGGCGGCCTGCCCCTTGTTGTTCCTGGCGGATGTTTTGCGCCAATGTATAGCCATCCATCTCTGGCATATGCAGGTCCGTCAGTAATAGGGCATAACTCCCTTCACGCCAAAGCCGTAGCGCTTCTACACCGTTTGTTGCCACCTCACCGGCATATCCCAGCAGGCGCAGTTGCTGCAAAATAACGCGCTGATTGAGATCATCGTCTTCGGCGATCAGGATCAGCCGTCCCTGGGCCCTGGCTTCGGCCACCGTCGGCGGTGTTATGGCTTCTTCATGGGCGAAGTCGTCTTCGTTGTGGTCATGAAACACCTCGGGAGAGGCGCGTCCGACCGCAACGGCCACGGCGCGTAACAGGGCGTGGCGACGCAGTGCATCACCGTCCAGGCTAACCACATTTGATTTTTCGACCCGTGCGCGTCGACGTCTTCCCTGGGTGATCCAAAGGTGGCGGACCTTGGGCTGCGATTCAAAACTGGCCATTCCTGGCGGGATCTGTCGCCCAGCGTACTGGATAATAACCGCGATCTTGTCCTGCCCTGTTGCGATGGGTGCCGCACGCTCCAGGCTATCCACCACGATAACCTTCGCACCGGCATGCTCAAGGTAGATACACAGATCTTGGGTGTTAAAGCGTGTATCCTCCACCAGGATGCAGTCGATGCCTTCCAGGGGGATGGCTGTGGGCCTTGGTTGTTCATCGGGTTTCTTGAATGGCAGTGTGACGGTGAAGACCGAACCCTCGCCATAGCGGCTTTCGGCTGTGATCTCACCATCCATCATCTCTACTAACCGTTTGCAGATGGCCAGGCCAAGCCCTGTGCCGCCAAAACGGCGTGTAGTGGATACTTCGGCCTGCGTGAATACCGTGAAGAGCTTATCCAGTGTTTCCGGTTTCATGCCGATCCCGTTATCAGCAATGCGGAAGGACAGGCGAAGGGGCGTGTCGGATGCGATCTCAACCCGGATGGATACAGCACCAGGACGCTGCGGATTACCCGCGGAGAATTTGAGTGCATTACCAATGAGGTTGTATAGCAATTGGCGCAGGCGAACATCGTCCGATAGCAGCTGTTCGGGGATCAGTGGCGAAATGAACAGGCTGAGCGTAACCCCCTTTGCAGCCGCGAGCGGCACCATGGTATTGCACAAACCTTCGACCAGATCCGGCACAGAAACCGGGATCTGCTCTATCTCCAGGCGTCCGGCTTCAATCTTGGAGAAATCCAGAATGTCGTCAATGATGCTCAGCAGTGCGGTTGCGGAGTCGCGGATGGTGTTGACCAGTTCGGTTTGATGAGAAGACAGGCGACTTTGGGCGAGGATCTCTACCATGCCGATAACGCCGTTCATCGGTGTGCGGATCTCATGGCTCATGGTGGCCAGAAAGGCGGATTTTGCACGGTTGGCATGCTCGGCGTCGAGCCGGGCCTGTTTCAGCGCTTCATCCGTTTCCTTGCGTGGGGTGATGTCTTGCAACAGGACCAGAGCACCGGGCTGACCCTCATGCAGGTAGGGCACGGCGGTGGCCTCGCCGAAGAATTCCGAGCCATCAAGGCGCAGCCATTTTTCCTCTAAGGGGGGCGCAGCCTTCTGGGCATGATTGAGGAGGCGGATCCGCTCTGCCACCGCATCTCTGCTGTCCGGGTGGATGAAATCCAATACCCTTCGCCCGATCAGCTTGTCGGCAGAGTCTGCACCGAGGAGGACGAGCGCCTTGGGGTTCATGAAGACAAAGTAGCCGCCACTTTGAATGAATATCCCCAGCGGTGAAAAGTTGATGAGGTCACGGTAGCGCGCCTCGCTGGCCTCCAAGGCGCGCTCGGCCTCCCGCTCTTCTCCCACATCGCGAAACACTAACACCACGCCACGAATGTTGTCGTCCTGGTCGCGGATGGGAGCTGCGCTATCGGCGATATGGAACTCACTCCCGTAGCGCGAAATGATGATGGTGTGATTGGCCAGGCCGTGGATCTTCCCTGTGTGTAATACCTTATTCACTGGTATGGGGGCGGGCTGGCGTGTCTTTTCGTTGATGATATGAAATACGCTTTCGATCGGGCGGCCGATGGCTTCAGTCTGCGGCCATCCGGTGAGGCTTTCGGCGATGGGATTCATGCGGGTGACGCGCCCTTCGGTGTCCGTAGCCAGGACGGCGTCGCCGATGGAGTGCAGGGTGATCTCCAGATTGCTTTCACTTACCCGCAGGGCGGTCTCGGCGGCACGACGTGCACTCAGTTCATCCTCAAGCTCGGTGGTACGCGCGGCGACCACAGCCTCGGTGGCTGCCTGTCTGCCCGCTGCACTCATGGCGGCAAAGGCAATCAGCAGTGCGGCCAATACCGAGAAAATGAAATAGATGCGCGATTGCAGGGAGCCCCCTGGATGCCAGTAGCCATCGAGCGGGTGCATCTCCAGCAACCAGTCGCGGTTGGTGAAGCGGATCTTTCGTTCCCACTCTACTGTCGCATCCGTGGCCAGATTGCCCGCCAGGATATGCGGAACGTAGCTGGGTGTTACATCGGTAATGCGAAAGGCGATGCCGAAGTTTGCTGCCTCCCGCGCCAGCGGCGCGAACACGTTATCGATTTCGTAGACACCCACGATAAACCCTAGCAGTGCTGTCTCCCGTTCGCTGGCCGATGAGGTCTTGACGTCAAAATCAGGAGGGTATACCGGCTGGTAGGCCAGCAGGGTCTTTTTTTGGGTACGCAGCAAAGGTGTGGCGGAGGCGGTGATGATCTTACCCATTTCCACTGCATGCGCCATGGCCCTGCGGCGTGGCTCCTCAAATCCATGATCGAGACCGATGACTACTTCATTTCCTGCCATGGGCGCGGTATAGCGCACCGGGAAGTACTCGTTACGCTCAGCAGGGGCGCGCGGTTGCTGTTCGGCATCCAGCTCGAAGATTCGGTAATCGGCCAGTGCACCGCTACGCCGCGCCATTTCAAAGGCTGTCCGCTCTGCCGCGGGCACGCGGGGCGCCCAATCCACCGCGATAAGCCCTGTACGCTCAGTCACCCGGGCGTTGAAGAGGGCGTATTCTTCACGTGTGACCTCTTCGCTGACGACGAAAAATCGCTCCAGGCTTCGCAGCGGCTCGGTCAGTGTCAGCAGGGATGGCGTGCCGTTTTCGTAGACGTTTTCCATTAGCCGGTCAGCCTTGGCTTTGGCTTGCCGGGCCTCAAAATAGGCAAGCCCCAGATGGCTTGCGGTTATGAGCACTGCCATGACCAGCAGCGGAAGGGCAACACGTGTCCCCGCGCGTGGCCAGTAAGTGCGTGAACCGGGCCAGATCAGCAGCATCAGCGGGGTAAACAGCAGCACCCCCAAGGTGTCGCCGGTCCACCACAACAGCCATTGCGCCAGGATATCCCCAGCCGTAATCCGCTCAAACAGAGATAACACCAATGTGCTGATGCTGGCGGCAACTACGCAGGCCACCGGCCCGGCCAGGAGCAAAAACCGCCAGACATCCGGCTCCAGGGAGAGGGGTTGGGTCACGGTGAGGAAGCGGCGGGTCAGCCATGCACCGGCCAGCGCCTGCAGGGTGGTGCCCGCAGCCAATAGCACAGCCACGCCTGCGCCCGGCCAGGAGATATCCAGCGAGGTGTTGATGATGAAGGCACCCAGCCAGACCCCTGGCCAGCAGCGAGGGCCGCACATCAAGATGACGGCCAGCGCAAAACCCGCGGCAGGCCACAGCGGTGCGGCGTAGCCCGAAGGGGTGAGCAGCAAGAGCATCACAAAGCCCAGTGCGGCATAGGCCAGTGCCACCAGGAGGTTGCGAACCGCTAGATTGTCAGCGGCAAATAAAGGGGGGCGGGGCGTCTTGTGCGACGGCGGCGAGCTTGCTGCGGTGCTGTCTTTGTTGGGAGTCTTCCTTACGGTGGGCATCTTGTCGCCTCCATGGCTCCCTGTGGGATACCGGTTTATTGACTATATTGCTGCCCCGTGTGCATGAGACAGCATGTCCTACATGACCTATACAACGAACACCTCTCTCCCAAATTGTAGACCAAGCCGCGTGATCCTGCTCATCAGGGAGGGGGGGTCGTCAGCGCTTGGTTTGACATGCAAACGCCACATTCCCGCCTATACTGCAATGAAGCCAGGCAGCGCCTGGGCTTGCTGTACCTGATCACGATCAGGAACCGTTACCCAATTTTGGTGAAAGGAATAACTGTGCTACAGACTATTGCGATCGTCCTGCTTGTCTTGTGGTTGTTGGGGCTTGTCTCTTCACACACCATGGGCGGGTTTATTCATATTCTTCTGATTATTGCGGTGGTGGTGATATTGATACGTGTCATTCAAGGTGGTCGTCTGTAACGATGCCGGCCTATTGAGAGGGAAGATAAGATGAATGCAGTTAATATTTTAGGCGTTGTGCTGATCGTGGCCGGTGTGCTGGGCTTGGCGTATGGGGGGTTTACCTACACCAGGGAAACCCATGACGTATCCTTGGGGCCCATCGACCTGTCGGTAAAGGAGCGTGAAAGGGTGAATGTGCCGATTTGGGCCGGTGTGGGTGGGATCGTGGTGGGTGGTGCGCTGCTGCTGGTCTCCAGTAGGCGGCGTTAGTCTGGCGTCGCTCCCATTCGACGATACGGTTTCGACCATATTGCCCCTCGCGCCGGGGTGTCTCCCACCGTCGGGATAGGGACGCCCTGGCAGCCATCTTGCGCAGGGCGGCTCTGCGCGGCAGCCCCCTGCATTAACAGGGTTATTTTAACGGTATCCACGCTAGTGTAGTGTCAGGAATAAAGTGTGCCTGTCAGAGGCTCGCAAATGCTCCAAGACAAGGCGCAGTCCGCCGTTAATGGCCATTCCCTTAACAAGGACTGTCCCAATCCGCCGGCTGGCCCGAAGGGTGGATGCCATGGATGGCATCCACCGCGCCGTATTGGAACACAACGGGCCTCCCTCCGGGCGTGACAAGCAACCGTTGGCTGCCGTATGACGTGTATATGCGTGCTTTTTGGCAAGGGCAGCCCATTACCTGCTAAACACGCTATACAGCCAACGATTGCTTGTCACGCTGACATGTGCAGTTTATTCGTGACACTACACTAGCGCGGGGGGCTTTCTGCCTCCAAAATGTCATGAGGCTTTCATGGCTATTCATCAGCATTGTGTGTAGGATTGGCGAAATTATACGTACGCCGCATGGGGTATGAAATGCTAGTCAGCTGGCACGATAAATGCCAAGTTCAATAGAGTGTGCGCTGCTCCCGGTATTTTTCTTTCTGCAACAGCTCGCTTGTCCCGAGTATCACTGCGTCAAGATCCCGCTCTCCCCCCCCTTCGGCGGCTTCGTATTATCGCGGCAAAGTGAGCCTTTTCTGTATCTACTCGCCCCCTCTCCCCAATGGGGGAGAGGGGGTAAAGGGGACGAGCAGTTACCATTTTTTCTTATTTCGCACGCAACTGGTGCAGCAAGCTGCTAGAGGGTAATAGGTGAGTTTCTTATTTCAGCGTAGGGTCATGATGATAGGGAGCGCGGCTGAATGACAACACAACGCGCCGCAGCAGATACCAAGCCGGTTGAGCGCAAGTCCACGCCAAGCAAGAAGCGAACTGGCAAGGCGCCAGGCAAGGTAGAGACAATAGCGGCAACAGGCAAGCGCCCCTATATTGTCGGCATTGGCTCTTCTGCCGGCGGGCTTGAGGCGCTGACCAACCTCATCACGGCCTTACCCACTGATCTGGGTGCCAGCTATGTGGTGATCCAGCATCTTTCGCCTACCCATCGCAGCATGATGGTGCAGTTGCTGGGGCGCGAGACGGCCATGGCGGTCTTGGAGATAGAGGACGGAGCTACCCCCCAGGCCGACACCATCTATGTGACGCCCTCCTGTCATAATGTGGTGTTGAAAGAGGGCCTCTTCTCGCTTATCGAAGGCCCGCGCGAAACCTTGCCCCGCCCCTCGGTGAATACCTTCTTTGCCTCGCTTGCCAGTGGCAAGGGCGAGGATGCCATTGGCGTGATCCTTTCCGGCACCGGCTCGGACGGTGCGGCGGGGATCCGTGAGGTGAAGGCGGCGGGCGGATTTACCTTTGCCCAGGAACCGGGCACGGCCAAATATTCCGGCATGCCCCAATCTGCGATCGATACCGGTTGTGTGGACGCCATCTTGCCACCCGAATCCATTGCCACCGAGATCGCCCTGATCACCCGTACCCACGGTGCCGTGTCACTGACTCCCAAGCCAACCACAGCAGCGACCTCGCTGAAAAAGCTGTTGATGAAGGTGAAGCAGCATACCCGTATCGATTTTGGCGGATACAAAGAAGGCACGGTGATCCGTCGCATCGAACGACGTCTGGCGGCACGCCGGGTGAGCACCCTGGAAGATTATCTGGTGTTGGTCGAGAGCGATACGGATGAATTGGACAGGCTGTGCAAGGATATCTTGATCTCGGTGACCGCGTTTTTTCGTGATCGTGAGGCCTTTGAGGTGTTGCGAGCATCGTTAAAAGCCATGCTGCAGGAAAAGCAGCCCGGTGATGAGATCCGTCTATGGGTGGCCGGGTGTGCGACGGGCGAAGAGGCCTACACCATGGCCATCCTGCTTGCCGAATTATTGGGGCCCAACCTGGTGCATTATCGTATCCAGATCTTTGCTACCGATATCGACATGAATGCCTTGGCCATTGCGCGGCGTGGCTCCTATAACGAGGGCGTGCTCAATGATATGGATGAGGAGTTGCTGAGTCGGTATTTTACCCGCACCACCGGCAATCATTTCGAGATCTCGCGCACCCTGCGTGAAATGGTGGTGGTGGCACGTCAGGATATTATCCAGGATCCCCCTTTCCTGCGTCTTGACCTGGTCAGTTGCCGAAATGTACTGATCTATCTCAACGCCGAGCTGCAAGCCAAGGTGATGTCAACATTTCACTATGGGCTCAGGCCGGGAGGGCTGCTCTTTCTCGGCAAGTCTGAAGGGATCTTTCAGCAGGAAAGCCTGTTTTCCCCAGCCGATAAGTCTGCCCACCTGTTCCGCCGTCAGGCGGGTGCGGGGCGTCTGGTGTCCACCAGCTTCCGCCTCCCTGAGCTGCCGGGCAAGAGTGCCGCGATCCCTCGCACATCGGACAGTGAGCAGCGCCTGCTCGACGTGGCCATTAAACAGTATGTCCCGCCTGCGGTGCTGATCAATACCAGCTATGAGATCCAGCATATCCACGGCGATGTGTCGGCCTACCTGGGTATCAGTGCCGGCAAGCCCAGCACCAATCTGCAGCAGTTGATCAAGCCGGAGTTTCGTACCGACCTGCAATTGTTGGTACACCAGGTGGAGCGCAAGCTCGATGCTGCCCACGGGCGCCCCCACCCGATAAAGACCCCGGATGGGACCATCCTGGCCCGCATGGTAGTACATCCGCTGGAGCCCGGCGTCTCGAACACCTTCTTTTTGGTCTGTTTTGAGCCGGTGAGTGAGCCACAGGCGATGACACCTTCTGCAGCGCCTGGCCACGATGCGGAGGATGTACGGGACATCAAGGCGCTGGAGGATGAACTGACCATTACCCGTGAACGTCTGCAAACCGTTATCGAGGAGCTTGAAACCTCAAACGAGGAAATGCAGGCGCTCAATGAGGAGGTTCAGGCGGCCAATGAGGAGCTGCAGTCCTCCAATGAAGAGCTGGAGTCCTCCAATGAGGAGCTGCAATCCACCAATGAAGAGCTGACCACCGTTAATGATGAATTGCAGAGTAGAACCTCTGAGTTGGCCGAGACATTGAATGATCTGGAGAAGATCCAGAACAGCGTCGGCTTTCCGGTGTTGGTCTGTAATGCCGCACTGGAGCTGGCGCGTTTTAACAGCCCGGCGGCGGAGATCTTCTCCCTGGTGAGCAAGTCGGTAGGGCAGAGCATCCCGGCACTGAGGCTACCCAAGGGTATGAAGGACTTCTCCGCATGGGTCCATCAGGCCATCGAAGAAAATATCACCATAGAAGAGCCGGTTTATACCAACGACCGCCACTACCTGCTACACATCGCACCGTATGAGCAGACCATACAGCCTGGCGCGCGGGGGGCCATCATCGCCTTGATGGACCAAACCGAACAGATGAATCAGGAGCGCGAGGTGCGTGAGAGTCGCCAGCGTTTGATGGCCATCATGAGCAACTCCACCACCATCATCAGCCTCAAGGATCTGGCCGGTCGTTATGAGTTTGTTAACGCGCAGTTTGAGAAGGTCTTTGCGCTCAATAGCGAGGATGTGATTGGCAAGACCGATGCACAGCTCTTTCCGCGCAAAATATCCGAAGCCTTACGCAGCCGGGATCTGGACGCGGCGCACAAGTGCATCGCGGTGGAGTCGGAGGATGTGATCGATTTTGCCGACGGCGAGCATCATCTGATGTCGGTGCGTTTCCCGCTATTCGATGCGGACGATGTCATCCAGAGTATCTGCACCCAGTCGATCGACATTACCCCGCGTAAACATGCCGAGGAACAACTGCGTCTGGCCGCGCGGGTCTTTGACCGTGCCGGTGAAGGGATTGTTGTCACCGATACGTCACAAAAGATCCTGACGGTGAACGATGCCTTCACCAAGGTGACCGGTTATGAAGCGGCAGAGGTGATCGGGCAAACCCCGGCCCTCCTCAGCTCCGGTCAACATGATGATGAGTTCTATCTGAATATGTGGGATACCCTGCAGAGTCAGGGCTGGTGGCAAGGGGAGATCTATAATCAGCGCAAAAATGGTGAGATCTATCCCGAGTGGCTGACCGTGAACACGGTGCACGACACCGACGGGAAGGTTATCAACTATGTTGGGATCTTCAGTGATATCACTGCAGTGAAAGAGTCTCAGCGCCGTATCGAGTTCCTTGCCACCCATGATGAGCTGACCTCCCTTCCCAATCGCGGCCTGTTTCTCGATCGGGTGCGCCAGACCGTCATCAAGGCACGACGCCAGGCCGACACCCATGCCGCGGTTTTCTTTGTAGACCTTGATAACTTTAAGGTGA
The DNA here is from genome assembly GCA_007125455.1 of Ectothiorhodospiraceae bacterium. Taxonomy (GTDB): domain Bacteria; phylum Pseudomonadota; class Gammaproteobacteria; order Thiohalomonadales; family Thiohalomonadaceae; genus SLDE01. The sequence goes on along the minus strand of SLDE01000007.1, from coordinate 1,388 downwards.
TCAACGACTCACTTGGCCATCAGGCCGGTGATGAGATGCTTAAGGAGGTGGCTGTCCGCTTGCGCGAGTGTGTCCGTGGTGCCGATACGGTGGCGCGCTTTGGTGGGGATGAGTTTGCCCTGTTGCTCGAAGGTGCCAACGCGGCGGAGGCGGAGATCACCGCCGGGCGTATCGCCACCGCATTGGCAAGCCCCATCTCGTTATCCGGGCAGGCTATCCATGTCAGTGCCAGCATTGGGATCAGCCTGTTCCCTGAAGATGGTGAGGATGCTGATACCTTGCTTAAGCACGCCGATGGGGCGATGTACAAGGCCAAGGATGTGGGTAAGTGTACCCACTACTTCTTTACCAATGACCTTAAAAAATCCGCCGATGAGCGCCTGCAATTGGGCAATGGTCTTCGCCAGGCAATCGATAATGATGAACTGTTCCTGATGTATCAGCCGCAGTTGGCGCTCGCGGGAGGAGAACTGGTGGGTGTCGAAGCCTTATTGCGCTGGCGTCACCCGGAGCTGGGTTTGATCCCGCCTGACAAGTTCATCCCGCTGGCAGAAACAACCGGCCTTATCGATACCATTGGTGATTGGGTCGCCGATGCCGCCTGTTGTCAGGCGGCCGCCTGGTTAGCGCAGGGATATTCGATACCGCGTGTATCCATCAATGTATCAGCGGAGCAGTTTCGCCGTTGCGACATTCCGCAATCCATCCATAATCTGCTGGAAAAATACCAACTGCCCCCAGAACTACTGGTCGTTGAGCTGACGGAAACCGCGCTAATGGTCGATCCCGAGCAGGCGCAAAAGGTACTGCACAGGCTGAGGGATATGGGGTTGCATGTCAGTATTGATGATTTTGGCACAGGCTACTCCTCCCTGGCCCAACTACGGCGTTTCTCCATCGACGAACTAAAGATTGATCGTGTGTTTGTTAATGAGGTGGCACTGAGCAATGACGATAAGGCCATTGCCCGTACGATTATGGCGATGGCCGACTCCCTTAATCTGTCGGTGGTGGCCGAAGGGATCGAAACCCAGGAGCAATGCAGTGTGTTGCATGAGTTGGGATGCCAAATCGGCCAGGGGTTTTTGTTTGCCAAGGCCATCAGTGCCGAAGAGATCATGCAACGCTTTCCCCTGTCTACCATTAAAGCGAAGTAGTGCGCCCTGCCAGGGCATAGGCCGCAGCGGTATTGTTGGTGAAGACACGCCCGGATATTCACGTGGGCCACGCAACAGCCCATTGAGCGATGAGGACATTGCGGCGTTGGCATACAACAGCGCCCAGTGTGCGCTTTGCTGTTCTCCTGCGGCCTTAACTACTTAGCCCATGTACACACTGGTGGGTAGATTATGCCGTAATACCTCGGTGTTATCTTCCTGCTGCAAGGC
>SLDE01000081.1 GCA_007125455.1 Ectothiorhodospiraceae bacterium | reverse complement strand
TACTTGGCCTCGTAATCGTAAAAGGCCCCCTCGGTTTCGATCTTGACCACCGGCAGCGCCTCGCCATCGAGGATCGCTACGGTGTACTCACCACCGCCGCAGTAGGCCTCCGCCAGCACCAGCTCGTCGTGGCGCAGGGCCTCGGCCACCGCCGCCGCGATCCCTTCCACCGCAGTCACCTTGCTCACCCCGACACTGGAACCTTCCCGTGCGGGTTTAACAAACAGCGGCAAGCCCAATTCAGCAGCGACCGCCGGGGCATCCACGTCATGCCCCACGCACAGCGAACGGGGCACCGGCAGCCCGGCGGCCTGCCACACCAGCTTGCAGCGCCATTTATCCATCCCCAAGGCCGAGGCCAACACGCCACTGCCGGTATAGGGCAGACCGGCACTCTCCAGCGCCCCCTGCATCGTGCCATCCTCACCACCGCGTCCATGCAGCACGATGAAGGCGCGCGCAAAGGCCTCGTCCTGCAGGCGGCGCAGGCAAGCCAGCCCGGTGCAGTCGATCCCGTGGGCATCGACCCCGCGTCGTTGCAGGGCAGCGAGTACCGCCGCGCCACTGCGCAAGGACACCTCGCGCTCAGCCGAGTCGCCGCCCATCAGCACCGCCACCTTGCCGAACTGGGCCGGATTGTTGATCTGCGTCACCATCAGGCCACCTCCCCGACGATACATACCTCGGTTTGCAAGCGAACACCGTGGATTCGCGCCACCTCGGCCTGCACCAGGACGATCAATGCCTCAATATCGGCGGCAGTGGCCTGCCCCAGATTGACAATGAAGTTGGCGTGCTTGTGCGAAACCTCGGCCCCACCGATGCGACGCCCCTTGAGCCCGGCGTTTTCAATCAAGCGTGCGGCGTAGTCGCCGGGCGGATTACGAAACACCGAACCGGCATTGGGCTGGCGTGTCGGCTGGCTTTCACCGCGCCGCTCAAGCAGGCTACGGTTGGCCTGCAACAGCGCATCGGCCTCGCCAGGGTGCAACTGCAACTCGGCCCGCAGGAACCACTCGCCCTCGGGGCGCACCACATGGCGGTAGCCCACCTCAAACTCATCCGCGTTACGCCAGCGCCGTTCACCCTGGTGGTCGAGCATTTCCACCCGCCGCACCAACGGCCAGGTCTCGCCACCGAAGCAGCCGGCGTTCATCGCCAAGGCCCCTCCCATGGTGCCGGGAATGCCACACAGAAACTCGGCCCCGGCCAAGCCCTCACGGGCGCAAAAACGCGCCACCTTGGCGCAGCTGGCACCACTCTCCACCAGCACCCGGTTGTCCTCCAATGGCTCCATCCCATCCAGTGCGCCGCTGGTCGCGATCACCGTGCCATCAAGCCCCCCGTCACGCACCAGCAGGTTGCTGCCCAGCCCTACCCAGTAAAGGGGTTCCTGAGCTGGCAGGCTGGCAACAAATCCGGCCAGATCATCCAGCGAGGCCGGGCGATAGTAACGCCGCGCCGGGCCACCAACACGCCAGGAGGTATGACGCGCCATCGGCTCCTGCTCGCGCAGCTCACCGTGCCAGGGCTGGAGGGCTTGTGCGGCCATCATGCGCGTCCCTCCAACTGGGCCGACAGGCGCTGGGCGATACCACCGATGTCACCGGCTCCCAGGGTCAGCACAACATCGCCGTCTTGTAGTACCGCATGCAGGGTATGCACCAGATCCGTCTTATCGCTGATAAACACCGGATCGACCAAGCCACGGGCACGGATCGCCCGGCACAGGGTACGGCTGTCGGCCCCCGGCACCGCCTCTTCACCGGCGGCGTAGACCTCCAGCATCAGCAACACATCGGTCTCGGCCAGTACCACGGTAAAGTCCTCAAACAGGTCACGGGTGCGGCTGTAGCGATGAGGCTGAAACAACACCACCAGGCGACGCTCCGGCCAGGCGGCGCGCGCCGCCTGCATGGTGGCGGCGATCTCCCGCGGGTGGTGACCGTAGTCATCGACCAGTTGCACCTTGCCCTGGGGCAATTGCACTTCTCCGCCCAACTGGAAACGCCTGCCCACACCGGCAAAGCTCTCCAGTGCCCGCACAATCGCCTCGTCTTCCACGCCAAGGTCGTGGGTCACGGCGATCGCCGCCAGGGCATTTTCGATGTTATGCAAGCCGGGCATGTTCAATGTCACCGCCAGGGGAGCATCGCGATCCGGCAGGCTGACCTCAAAACGGCTCTGTAGGCCGTGCTGTTCGACCTGCTGGGCACGTACATCGGCCTCAGCGGCAAAGCCATAGGTCAGCACCCGACGCGGAATGCTCGGTAGCATCTGACGCACTTCATCGTCGTCCAGACAGAGCACCGCCAGCCCGTAGAAGGGCAGGTTGTGCAGAAATTCGACAAAGGTCTGGCGCAGCTTGGAAAAGTCGCCGCCATAGGTGCTCATGTGATCGGCATCGATATTGGTCACGATGGCGCTCATCGGCTGCAGGTGCAGGAAGGAGGCGTCGCTCTCATCGGCCTCCGCCACCAAATAATGACCCGCACCCAAACGGGCGTTACTACCGGCACTGTTGAGTCGCCCACCGATCACAAAGGTCGGGTCCAATCCGGCCTCGGCCATGATGCTCGCCACCAGGCTGGTGGTAGTGGTCTTACCGTGGGTACCGGCCACGGCGATACCATGACGAAAACGCATCAATTCGGCCAGCATCTCGGCCCGTGGTACCACCGGGATACGGTGACTGCGTGCGGCGATAACCTCAGGGTTGTCTTCCTGTACCGCCGAGGAGATCACCACCACGTCGCAGCCTTCGATATGTTCCTCGGCATGGCCAATGTGGATCCTCGCCCCGTGCCCGCGCAGGTGCTGGATCACCATGTTTTCCTTCAGATCCGAGCCACTGACCTGATAACCAAGATTGAGCAATACCTCGGCGATCCCGCCAACGCCGGAGCCACCGATCCCGATCAGGTGGATGTGGCGAATCCGCCCCATGCTGCCACTGTGGTAGCGCGCTGCCATCAGACCACCTCCTCTTGCTGTGCCAGGCCGGCCTGCGCGATGCAGATCGCCGCCACCTCCGCCGCCGCCGCCGGGCGTGCCTGGGCCCGTGCCCGGTTTGCCATCTCAGCCAGGCGTGACCGCCCCGCCTGCGCATCGGCACAAAAATCGCTTAACAATTCGGCCAGGCCCTTCGGGGTCATCTCAGCCTGGGGTAGCAGTACTGCCGCCCCGGCCTCAGCCAGTGCTGCCGCATTGGCACGCTGATGGTCATCCACCGCATGGGGATAGGGCACCAACACCGAGGCAACGCCGACCGCCGCCAGCTCACTGACGGTAAGCGCACCGGCGCGGCACAGCACCAAATCCGCCCAGCCGTAGGCCGCAGCCATCTCGTCGATAAAGGGCAACAGCTCCACCGCGATCCCGGCCTCGGCGTAGTGGCTGCGCGCAGCCTCGATATTGCGCTTGCCAGTCTGCTGACGCACCTGTGGACGCGCCCCCTCTGGCAGGCTGGCCAAAGCCTGCGGGAGGACCTCATTGAACACCGCCGCACCCAGGCTGCCCCCCAGCACCAGAAGGCGAAGTGGACCTTCTCTTCCGGCCAGGCGCAGCTCGGGAGGGGGAAGCTCGGTGATCGCCGTGCGCAGGGGGTTACCCACCGGCTCTGCCCGCTTGCCAAAGGCCTGCGGGAAGGCGGCCAGCACCCGCCCGGCCAGACGTGACAACAGACGGTTGGTCAGGCCGGCCACGGCGTTTTGTTCGTGGATCACCAACGGGGTGCGGCGCAGCCAGGCGGCCAGACCGCCAGGCCCGGCGGCGAAGCCTCCCATACCCAACACCGCCACCGGGCGACGGCGGCGCAGGATCGCCAGACTCTGCCACAGCGCACGACTGACCCGCCAAGGGGCGAGCAGCCAGCCCAGCGCGCCGTTGCCACGCAGGCCCGCGATGCCGATAAAATCGATCTCATAACCGGCGGCAGGGACCAGTTCGGCCTCCAGGCCCCGTGCGGTGCCCAGCCAGCTCACGCTATGGCCTTGCTCGCGCAGCTTGTCAGCCACCGCCAGCGCTGGGAAGACATGCCCCCCGGTGCCCCCGGCCATGATCACAAAGTGGCCGCTTGTCATGACTGCCCCCTTCGCGCGCGTGCGCCCCGTTCAGGCAATTCCATCGCTACCCGCATCACCAGTGCCAGGGCGGCACAGGTGGCGATAATACTGCTGCCGCCATAGCTCATCAGCGGCAGGGTCAGCCCCTTGGTGGGCAACAAGCCCATATTCACGCCCATGTTGATAAAGGCCTGCGAGGCGAGCCAGATCGCTGTGCCGTAGCAGAGGTGGCTACCAAAGGCCATGCCCGCCTCAGCGGCACGTCGACCGATCTGCAGGATGCGGCCCACCAACATCACAAACAGTGCGACCACCACCACACCACCGAGCATCCCGGTCTCCTCCACCAGCACCGCGTAGAGAAAGTCGGTATGCGCCTCAGGCAGATAAAAAAGCTTTTGCACACTGCTACCCAAGCCCACACCGAACCATTCGCCACGGCCAAAGGCGATCAGTGCCTGGGTCAGCTGAAAGCCCGAATTGAAGGGGTCGGCCCAAGGATTGAGGAAGGCGGTCAGGCGTTCCAGGCGATAGGGTGAACTGATCGCCAACAGCGCCATCATCCCACCTGTCAGCAGCATCAACAGCCCGAACAGCCACAACTGCACCCCACCGAGGAACATCATCCCCAGCGCAATGGCTGTGATCACCACCGCCGCACCAAAGTCGGGCTCCGCCAGCAACAGCACCGCCGCCAGTGCCACCAGGATCATCGGGCTGATAAAGCCCATCACGGTGGTGCGAACCGCGTCACCGCGGCGCACCAGATAGCCGGCCAGATAAACGATCATCGCCAGCTTGGCCAGCTCCGAGACTTGCAGGTTGAACGGCCCCAACACCAGCCAGCGGGTACTGCCATTGACGGTATGACCAACCCCTGGGAGCAGGATCACCGCCAACAACAGCAGCGCGCCGATCAGCATCAAGGGCCCCAGGCGCTGCCAGATCGCCAGCGGGATCTGCCATACCACCATCGCCACTGCCAGCCCCAGTCCCACGTAGAGCGACTGACGCAGCAGGTAATAGCCCGGTTCACCGATCTGACGATCGGCGATCGCCAGCGAGGCCGAGGCAATCATCACCAGGCCAATCCCCAGCAGACTCACGGTCCATAACAGCAGTTGCCAATCCAGCGGCTGGCGCATCCGCTGCATCGGGGTTTGCTCGTTCTCACGCAGCATGGTGGCGATCCAGCTCATGACGTCTCACCTCGCACGGCCCGGCAAAACTGCTCGCCACGATCTTGATAGTTGGCAAACATGTCGAAAGAGGCACAGGCCGGGGAGAGCAAAACACTGTCACCCGGCAACGCCAAGGTGGCGGCCAGCGCCACCGCCTCGTCCATGCTCGCGGCGTAGTGCTGTGGGCAATTATCCGCGATCACCTCGGCCAGTAGAGGGGCATCCTCGCCCATCAGGATCACGGCACGCGCGCGCTCTGCCAGCTGCGAGGCCAGCGGGGAAAAGTCCTGCCCTTTACCCTGCCCGCCAGCGATCAACACCACCCGCTCACCGGGAACCCCCTCCAGCGCCGCAGCGGCGGCACCCACATTGGTGCCCTTGGAGTCGTTGTACCAGTTCACCCCGTTACGCTCGGCCACCCATTGGCAGCGGTGCGGCAAGCCGGTGAACTCGCGCAGGGCCTGCAGGCGCGCCTTGAGGGGCAGACCACAAGCCTCCCCCAGTGCCAGGGCGGCCAGGGCATTGGAAAGATTGTGCCGCCCGGGGATGCGCAGCTCTTTGGCCGCCAACAGCAGGGTGTGTCCCCGTGCTAGCCAGTCCTCACCGTGGTGCTGGCGCAGGCCATAGACATGTTCGTCCTGTGGGCTGGAAAGACCATAGCGCCACACACGGCGTCCGGCGCGAGACATCGCCTCTGCCATCGCCGCCACCAGTGGGTCGTCGAGGTTGATCAGCGCCACCCCATCGCCACGATAGATCCGGCCCTTTAGCTCAGCGTAGCGTGCCATGTTGCCGTGGCGATCCAGATGATCCTCACTGAGGTTGATCACCACCGCAGCCGAGCAGTTCAGTGAAGTGGTCATCTCCAACTGAAAGCTGGACAGCTCCAACAGATAGAAGCGCGGGCGCGCGCTGCCCAGCAGGTCCAATGCTGGGGTGCCGATATTACCGCCCACCGCCACTTGCTCTTCGGCATGGTGCGCCATCTCCGCCAACAGGGTGGTCACCGTGCTCTTGCCGTTGGAGCCGGTGATCCCGATCACCGGGACATCCGCATAGCGAGCGAACAGCTCGATATCGCCGATCACCTCCTTGCCCGCAGCGATGCACGCGGCGATCACAGGCTGCTGCGGGGCCACGCCGGGGCTGAGGATGATCCGCTCTGCGCCCATCAACAGTGCCTGGTCGAAGGGGCCACAGTAGAGCGCCACGTCTGGCCACTGCGTGGCCAGTTCGTCGGCGCCCGGCGGCGCACTGCGGCTGTCGGCCACGATCACCGTATGCCCCTGTCGATGCAAAAAACGCACGCAGGACAGCCCGGTGGCGCCGAGGCCGACCACCAGTTGATATGCTGTCTGTGTTGGCGTTTGTTTGCTCATATCTACCGTATCTTTAGTGAGGCCAGTCCGATCAGCACCAGGATCACGGTGATGATCCAAAAGCGCACGATCACCCGTGGCTCGGGCCAGCCCTTGAGTTCAAAGTGGTGATGTAGCGGTGCCATGCGGAAGATCCGCTTGCCGGTCAGCTTAAAAGAGGCCACCTGCAACATCACCGACAGGGTCTCCATCACAAAGACCCCACCCATAATCAACAACACGATCTCCTGGCGCGTGACCACCGCAATGGTGCCCAGCGCAGCCCCCAGACCCAACGCACCAACATCGCCCATGAAGACCTGGGCCGGGTAGGTGTTGAACCACAAAAAACCCAGCCCGGCCCCGACGATCGCACCACAGATGATCACCACCTCGCCAACGCCGGGGATAAAGGGCATCCCCAAATACTCGGAGAACACCGCATTGCCACTGGCGTAGGCAAAGATCCCCAGTGCCCCGCCCACCATCACCGTAGGCAGGATCGCCAGACCATCAAGGCCATCAGTGAGATTTACCGCATTGCTGGTACCGACGATGACAAAGTAGCTCAGCACGATAAAGAACAGCCCCATCGGTAGCACCACGTGCTTGACGAAGGGCACAATCAATTCCAGTTCGGCCGGCACACTGGCGCTGTGATAGAGATAGATCGCTGCACCCAAACCGGCCACCGACTGCCACAGGTACTTGTGGCGTGCCTTGAGCCCTTCGGATTGTTTCTTGATCAGTTTTTTGTAGTCATCCACCCAGCCTATCGCGCCAAAGCCCAGGGTGACCGCCAACACCACCCAGATGTAGCGGTTGGTCAGATCGGCCCACAGCAGCGTGCTGATGGTGATCGCCGCCAGGATCAGCGCCCCACCCATGGTCGGTGTACCGGCCTTGGCCAGATGGGTCTGTGGCCCGTCGTTACGTACGAATTGCCCAACCTGATAGTGATTCAGCCAACGGATGATGTACGGCCCCAACAGCAGCGAGATCAGCAGGGCACTGAGCACCCCGAGGATCGCGCGCAGGGTCAGGTACTGAAAGACACCAAACCCGCTGTAGTACTGGCTGAGATATTCGGTCAGGGCGTAGAGCATCGCTAATCTCTCCGCGCCACGCTCAGGGCATCGGCCACCTTGTCCATCCGGCTGGCCCGTGAGCCCTTAACCAATACCGTCACCTCGTTATCCAGCACCGGTGTCAGGGCATCGATCAACTGCTGCTGTTCACCAAAGTATCTCCCCTGCTCACCAAAGCCCTCACAGGCGGCGCGACTCAGTGGCCCGTAGGCGTAGAGCCGTTCGATACCCAGTTGCAGGGCCTCGACACCGACCTCGCGATGCAAGGCCTCGGCCCCTTCACCCAATTCGCCCATGTCACCCAGCGCGAGGTAGCGCTTGCCTGTGAATCCGGCCAGTACCTTCAGACCGGCACTTACCGAGGCAGGGTTGGCGTTGTAGCTGTCGTCGATCACCCGTGCCCCACCGATACCTTCGCGCAGGTGCAATCGACCGGGCACCGGCTTCATCCCTTGCAACCCCTGGGCGATCAGGGTGGTATCCAGCTCCAGGGCCAGGGCCACCGCGCTGGCGGCCAGCGCATTGCGCAGGTTGTGCTCGCCCAGCAGCGGCAGGGTAAAGGCACACTCCCGATCCAGCCCCTGCCAATGCAGTAGCTGACCGTTAACATCCACCTGATAGGTGGCGCTGACATCGGCCTGCGCACCAAAGCTAATCACCCGTCGGCCCTGTGCCAGCTCATGCCAGAGCGTGGCAAACTGGTCATCGGCATTGATGATGGCGACCCCGTCTTCGGCCAGGCCGCTATAGATCTCGCCCTTGGCACGCGCAACCCCTTCCAGCGAGCCGAAGCCCTCCAGGTGGGCAGGGCCGGCGTTGGTCACCAACGCGACTTGGGGGGCCACCAGCTTCACCAACTCGGCGATCTCACGGGGATGATTGGCCCCCAACTCCACCACGGCATAGCGGTGGGTCTCGTCTAGACGCAGCAGGGTCAGTGGCACCCCGATGTCATTATTCAGATTACCTTCGGTGGCCAGGGTTGGGGCTGCCTCGCGGAGGATCGCGGCACACATCTCTTTAACCGTGGTCTTGCCGTTACTGCCGGTGATCGCCACCACCTCGACATCGAGGCTACGACGCCAGGCAGCTGCCAGTTCGCCCAGGGCGCGACGACTATCGGCCACCACGAGCTGGGGGACCGACACCGGCATTGGCCGTTCGACCATCACCGCCGCCGCGCCCTGCGCGATGGCGGTGGCAACGTGATCGTGACCGTCATGCCGAGGACCGCGCAGGGCGACAAACAGCTCGCCGGCTTGTACGCTGCGCGAGTCGGTACTGACCCCGTGGAAGGCCTGGTTGTCGCCCTGCAGGGTGGCCCCGATCCAGTCCGCCACCTCACCCAACATCACATGGATCCCCTCAGCCACGACGCACCTCCTCACCCAAAAGCCGTGCTACTTCGGCACGATCGCTAAAGTTCAGCAACACATCACCTATCTGTTGTTCTTGCTCGTGTCCTTTGCCGGCCACCAGGATCACGTCATCGGGACGTCCCAGGGCAATCGCGTGGGCGATGGCCACGGCGCGCTGTCGGTTCACATAAACTGCGTCGGGATTACTCATACCATCCAGGATCTCTTCAATAATGCCGTAAGGGTCTTCGTTACGTGGGTTGTCATCGGTGATCAATACGCTGTCGGCCAAGGCCTCGGCGATACGCCCCATCTGGGCACGCTTGGCCCGGTCACGCTCACCGCCGCAACCAAACACACACCACAGTCGTCCGCTGGTGTGTTCGCGTAGCGCTTCCAACACCTTTGCCAGGGCATCCGGGGTGTGGGCATAATCGACCACGACCAGCGGGCGATGCCCACCACCAAATGCCTCCATCCGCCCCGGCACCGTCGTCACCCTGGCCAGACGGCGACAGGCCTCCTCGCGTTCCATGCCCAGGGCCAACAGGGCACCGAACGCGCCCAGCAGGTTGGCGGCATTGAAACGACCAAGCAGCGGGGCACGCAATACCTCACCGCCCCCCAGGCTACCGCCCAGTTGCATACGCAGGCCGTGGGCATCCAGTTGCAGCCTTTCACCACGCAGCTCATGGGCCAGCTCGCTGCCGCTGCCATGTTCCAGCCCATAGCGCAGTGGCGTGAGCGTCTGCGGCCAATTCTCACTCGCCAGCCAGTCGCGTGCGGTGGCATCGTCCACGTTAAGCACCGCCTGCCTTAGCCCCGGCAGGGTAAACAGGCGTCGCTTGGCGGCGGCGTAGTCGGCCATGTCCTGGTGATAGTCCAGATGCTCATGGCTGAGATTGGTGTAGACCGCGACGTCCAGCGACACCGCCGCCACCCGCCCCTGCGCCAGGGCATGGGAAGAAACTTCCAGGGCCGCGTGGCGCACCCCTTGATCACGCAGTGCGGCCAGCTGCGCCTGTACACTGATTGCATCAGGGGTGGTATGGCCGGTTTCACGCAGGGCACCGATCACCCCGCTGCCCAGGGTGCCGATCAGGCCGCACGCGCCTTCCTCGGCCAGGGCCTGGGCAATGAAGTGACTGACCGAGGTCTTGCCATTGGTACCGGTAACACCGACCAAATGCATCGCCCGTGACGGGTGGTCATAAAAGCGCCCCGCCAGTTCACTCAACATTCCCGACAGACCGGGGACCATAAACAGTGCCACCTCGTGGCCTTCCAGCAACTGCTTATCCAGCCCATCACCCGGTTCCACGGCGATGGCATTGGCACCCTTGGCGATCGCCTGCGCGATCCACGCCGCACCATGCTGGCGATGACCCTGGCAGGCGAGAAAAAGCCAACCCGACTCAATTCGGCGGCTATCCTGACTCAAGCCCTGGATGGTCAGCTCGGGCACCGCCGTCTCGACCAAACCGGCAAATAGCTGTACCAGCGGGTAGCCCAGATATTGTGTCTGCCTGGCGGCCATCATTGCTGCTCCCCCATGGCCGCGACACGGATCCCTTCGAGGGTATCGAGTTCATCCGGTGGCACATCCAGCAGCCGCAAGGCCCCCTCCATCACCCGCGAGAAGACCGGGGCGGCGACCACGCCACCGTAATAATCACCGTCGTCGGCACCGTCGATCACGACCACCATCGCCAAACGCGGACGACTGGCCGGGGCCAGACCGGCGAACACGGAAAGATAAAGATCGTCGTCATAGCCCCCACGGGTCGCCTTGCGCACCGTGCCGGTCTTGCCTGCTACCCGATAGCCAGCCACGCGGGCACGGGTGCCGGTGCCACCGTCCTGCACCGCCTCCTCCAGCATCTTCACCACCTCGCGGGCGATCTTCGGATCGATCACCTGCTCGTGGCGCGGCAGGGCATGGCGTTCCAGCTTGAGAAAGCTCACCGGACGCTGCCGCCCCTCGTCGCCCAGGGTGGCGTACGCACGGGCCAACTGCAGCGGTGTGACCGACAGGCCGTAACCATAGGAAATGGTTGCCTGCTCAACCTCACGCCAATCACGCCAGGAGAGCAGGCGCCCCTGGGCCTCGCCGGGATAACGGCTGGCGCTGTCGTAGCCAAAGCCGAAGCGCACGAAGGTATCCCACAGGTGCTTGGGCTCCAGCGCCAGGGCGATACGGCTGGCCCCCACGTTACTGGATTTTTGCAGCACCTCGGTCACATCCATCTTGCCGTAGTCGCGGATATCGCGAATCGTGAAGCTGGCCAGACGCATCATGCCCGGACTGGTGTCCACTGGCGTGTCGGCGCGAAAACGCCCTGACTCCAGGGCGGCAACGATGGTGAAGGGCTTCATGGTCGAACCCGGCTCAAGCACATCGGTCATCGCCCGGTTACGAAAACGCCGACTATCAAGGTCGGCACGATTGTTCGGATTAAAGGCGGGTTGGTTGACCATCGCCAACACCTCGCCGGTGGTCACATCAAGCACCACCGCCGAGCCCCCCAGGGCCCGATGTCGCTGCACGGCGGTCTTTAATTCACGGTAGGCCAGATATTGCACCCGTCGGTCGATACTGAGCTGCAGATCCTTGCCGGGGCGAGGTTCTGAGATGCTTTCTACATCCTGGATCACCCGCCCATAACGATCGCGCAACACCCGCTTGCTGCCGGGTGTGCCGCGCAGCGAGCTCTCCATCATCAACTCCACGCCCTCCTGGCCCACATCGTCGATATTGGTAAAACCCACCACATGGCCGATAACCTCGCCCATCGGGTAAAAACGGCGGTACTCACGCTGGGTAGCCACCCCATCGATCTCCAACGCCATCACCTGTTCGGCATGCTCCGGGTTGAGGTGGCGGCGCAGCCAGATAAACTCGCGCTGCTGACGTTGCTCGATACGACGTGCCAACAGGCGGGCATCCACACCCAATGCACTGGCCAATTCGTCCCAGCGTTCCGGCACCCCGGCCAGATCCTGCGGCTGCGCCCAAATAGACTCCACCGGGCTGCTAATCGCCAGCGGCTCGCCGTTACGATCGGCGATCATGCCGCGATCCGCCGGGATCGCCACCACACGCAGGGTGCGCGCATCACCCTGCCCCTGGAGAAAATCGCGCTGGTTGAGGTTCAGCTCCCCCATGCGCCACAACAGCGCAACGACCGCCAGCAGCATCAAGCCCTTTACGAAGGCTAGCCGTTGCGGGTGTCCGATTTGTTGTTTGCTCTTGCTCATGGACGTACGATCACCACTGCCCCTGGGGGCGGAACCACCATTTCCAGCTTATCGCTGGCCATTTTTTCTATCCGTGCGTGGGTCGCCCAGGTGCTCTGTTCCAGCTGCAGACGTCCCCACTGAATGTTCATCTCGTCGCGCTCCTTCTGCAGTGCCTGCAGGGCGACAAACTGCTTGCGCGCCTCATGGGTGCTGAACACCACAGCGATCGCGCTGGCCAACACGGCCAGCCCCAGCACCAGGATCAGCAGCCGTGCCATCAGGCCAAGCGCTCCGCTATCCGCAGCACCGCACTGCGGGCCCGGGGGTTGACGGCCAGCTCTGCCTCACCGGCGCGCACATCGCGCCCAATGGCGCGTAGCTGGCGCTGGAGTTGCTCCTCGCGGATCGGCAAGTCGGGGGGGAAGTCCCCACCCCGGGCCTGATCGCGGATAAAGCGTTTCACCAGGCGATCTTCCAGCGAGTGGAAGCTGATCACCGCCAGGCGTCCTGCCGGTGCCAGCAGCGCGACACTCTGCGCCAGCACCTGCTGCAACTCATCCAGCTCGCCGTTGATAAAGATCCGTATCCCCTGAAAGCTGCGCGTGGCCGGGTGCTTATCCTTGGGCCAAGCGGGATTGGCCTCCGCCACCACCTTGGCCAAGCGGGCGGTGGTCTGGATCGGCCCGCCTTCTTCCCGCGCCCGGACAATGGCACGGGCAATGCGTTTGGCATGGCGCTCTTCACCATAATCCTTCAGTACCTGGGCGATCTCATGGTCCTTCGCCTCGGCCAACCACTCGGCGGCGCTGATCCCACTGTGTGGGTCCATGCGCATGTCCAGCGGCCCATCGTTACGAAAGCTAAAGCCCCGCAACGGGTCGTCCAACTGCGGTGAAGAGACCCCCAGATCCAGCAGGATCCCGCTCACCTTCCCTACCCAGCCGCGCCGGCGCACCTCGGCGGCCAGACCGGTAAAACTGCCAGGCACGATCTCAAAACGCGCCTCATTAGCGAAGCGCTCGTTGGCGACAGCCAGCGCCTGTGGGTCTTTATCCATCGCCAGCAGACGCCCATCAGGGCCGAGCCGTTCCAGGATCGCCGCGCTATGGCCGCCCCGGCCAAAGGTGCCGTCCAGGTAGATCCCCCCGGGCTGTATCGCCAGTGCCTCGATTGCCTCGTCGAGCAATACCGCACGGTGCTCGTAGGCGGCGCTCATAGCGAGAGCGACTCAAGCTCGGCGGGCAAGCTACCCTCATCCAGGCTGACCTCCTCTTGCCAGGCCAGGGTACGGCTGTCCCAGGCCTCTTCGTCCCACAGCTCGAACTTCTTGCCCTGCCCGACGATCACGGCCTTCTTTTCCAGATTGGCCTGCTTACGCAACTTGGGGGGGATCAGCAGACGCCCGTTGCCGTCCATCTCCACATCGGTGGCATTCCCCATCAGCAGGCGGCGAACCATCGCGGTCTTGGGGTTGAGGCTGGGCAAGACATCGAGCTTTTCCTCGATCTGCTTCCACTCGTGCAGGGGGTAGATGGCCAGGCACTTTTCGACCAGGTCGATGGTGATCACCAAACGTCCGGCGCAACTCTCCTGCAGGGGCTCGCGATACCGTACCGGCATCGCCATACGCCCCTTGGCGTCCAGACTAAGTTCGGCAACCCCTCGAAACACTGCTTCCATCCCCCGGTTACGGATCCACTAAATCCCACTTAGATCCACTTTCCCCCACGTCTGCACACTATAGGTAGGAATACGCATTTCTGTCAAGCTGAGCGAGGGCCAGGAAGTTAAAATTCCTTCTTATTTCACAATAACTTAGCGAACCCGAGGCGGGAGAGAATAGGTGGGAGATAAATGCATGGGGAAAGTCTATTTAGACATCAACAGGATGCCTTTTAAACTTAATGTAGTTTGTTAGGAGTTGTGAAAAAAAGGGGAGG
>SLDE01000125.1 GCA_007125455.1 Ectothiorhodospiraceae bacterium | reverse complement strand
TGGGTATCTTCTACGACGCAGGCCAGTACCACATTCTCAGACGAAGCAGGCCTGTGCCGGATAAGGCACTCAAACCACGTACGCGAAAAAAAGATACTCTCTGCAGCGGCCTGGGAAAAAAGCCTATCGGCACTATCAGGTAGCTGTGTCCAGTCGGCGTAACAGATAAATTCCATTGGCGTGGCTATCTATCCTTCACGCCTTAGTGCTGACCTTCCGGGGCACCACCGGACATCGCGACCAGTTCCGATACCTCAAGCGTGCCATTGATCTCCAGAAAAGGGCAGGATTGCGCCGCTGCAATCGCCTCCTGCATGGATCCCATCTGTATAATACTTAGCCCGGACATCGCCGATACACTGCCCTGGGCGGCCGTGCCGTCGGCCTGTACTGCATGGGTGTTCTTGAAGGGTATGGCGGGGCTGAGCACCGCATCGCCCAGCGAGTTCAGCCATTGGTGGTATTTTTCCAGGTGTTTTTGCCCCTCTTCAGGATTGCTGGGGTACTCCCCACCAAGATACACAAAAATATATTGTGGCATTCGATACAGCCCTCAGAACAAAGCGGAAGTGCTTGGCTGATTCTAATGTAATTTCACTGGGAAATCAGGCGGTATTGAGCCGCTTTTCTTCCGTATGAATAGGCCCGTGCCACGATAGGCACAACATATATTTATTGCGCCATAAAAAGTTCAAGTTGCCCAGGGCGTTGCTGGCTACCCAGTCCTTGCTGCATAATCAACACTGCATTGATAGATGGTTTTCAGCGTGAGCGTTTCCAGCTGCGAGCACTCGTAGTGGCGAACACGACTTCTGATACTGATACATAAGGTGATTTATGAGCGGACAACCGACAACCAGACCTAAAGTTCCTGAAGGCAAATCGCGTTTTCTCATCACCCGCCAGAAAGAGCCTAACGAAAAAGGCTATGTCGGGTATGACACCATCTGGGAGCCCTTCCAGAAAGAGGTCAAGTACACCACGCCGAAGCGTCCCTGAGGCTCGGTCGTTGGCCTTGCGGGTCTGCCCCGCAAGGCGCATGTGTCAAGCACTCCTCGTATCTACTCGTCCCCCTGCATGCGTTTTGTGAGCGGTTCAGGGGGAGGGAGGCAAAAGGTACGAGGTGCGGGGTAGGAGATGCGATGGGTGTGCGCAGCGCGCACGGTCTTTGATAGAAGCCTGTCGGCATCCTGCCTTGTTTATGTCTACGGATGGACGCCAATCCGGCGTGCCAGGAGGCAGCCTGCCGCTCAGGACGAGCGCTATGTCGTGGGCGCCGCAGCGACCAGCCCGAATATTGTCCGGCTCACCCCCGGGTCACCGGTTCCCCTGTATCTCCTGCCTTCGCTTATTTTAATGTAGCGCTTTTTCGAGTGGACGAGCAGTTACCACCCCTCTGGCATTGGTGATCTCTGCCTTTTATTGCACCGCCCTCCGGTGCCTGCTGTTGCGTATGCTTCCAGGATGCGCCAGCTCTAATACGATCCAGCCACGCTCATCCCCGGCACGAACCGACCGTATTCCTGCCTCCCTCGCTGCGGCTCGGCGCGTTGGGGCTTTGTGCGGTAAAATCACCGGCATGTGGCGGCGATGTGTCGCTGCCAGCTTGATGAGATGGTGATTGATGCAACGTTTCCCCTTCGAAGCCATAGCGATTGTGCGCTCCCCATACCGGGAGAAATTTGCCATCCCGCGCCAGCCGGGCCTGGTGGATGTGCTTTCCACCGTGGAGCTACTGCCGCCCTATAACCGTGCGGAGGCGGTACGTGGCTTGGCATCCTTTTCCCATATCTGGTTGAGTTTTGTCTTTCATGGCGTGGTACGCGAAGGGTGGAAGCCCACGGTGCGCCCGCCACGTTTGGGGGGCAATGAGCGGGTAGGGGTATTCGCCAGCCGTGCTACCCATCGCCCCAACCCGTTGGGATTGTCGGCGGTGGAATTGGTAGCGGTGGAGTGTGATTCGGCGGGGGTGCGTTTGCAGGTGCGTGGGGCGGATCTGCTCGACGGCACCCCGGTGGTGGATATCAAGCCCTACCTACCCTATGCCGATAGTCTGCCCGAGGCGCAGGGCGGTTACGCCCCGCAGGCACCGGATACCCGGCTGGCGGTAGTGTTTAGCGAGCTGGCAGCGGCCACACTGGTTCAGCAACAGCACAGCTACCCGGCACTGGCCAGCCTGATTGAACAGCTGCTGGCGCTCGATCCTCGCCCGGCCTACCACAGTGATGATCCGCAGCGCGGCTATGGTCTGGCGTTATATGATTTTAATCTGCGCTTTGTGGTGGCGGACGGCGTGGCCACGGTGGTCGCCATTGAGCCGCTGGCAGCGGATTAGAGCAGGTCGTCGCCGAACGGGTTTTCCTGACCCGGCAGCTCCTCCGGTCGGATCACGATCTCCACGCGGCGGTTCTTGCCGCGGTTTTCCATGGTGATATTGGGTACCAGCGGCTGGGTATCGGCGCGCCCGGCGGCGATCACCCGTTCATGGGGGAGCTCGGAATTCTCCAGCAGATAGTGTACCACCGAGGCGGCGCGGGCGGCGGAGAGGTCCCAGTTGGAGCGAAAACGCGGGGTACGGATGGGCAGATCGTCGGTGTGCCCCACGACGACAATGCTCCCATCGATCCCCTTGAGCACTTTGGCCACCTTATCCAGGACGGGGATAAAGGCGGACTCGAGGTCGGCGCTGGCCAGCGGGAAGGAGACGTGTTGTTCAAAGCGTACCAGCACCTGAAGATCCGAGCGCTCCACCTCGATATAACCCTGATCGATCTCCTCGCTCATGGCGTTGGTGATCGCCTCGTAGAGGGGCTCGACCAGATCGGGGGCTACCGGGGCCTCTTCGATATCTTCCATGATGGTATCGAGATCCGGCACCGGCGGGGTTTCATCGATGGGGAGCGGTGTGGGGGGGCTACGCATGTCGCCGATGATAAACCCGGAGGCACCATCTTCACTGTGCCAGGGTTGGCCAAAGGAGCCCTGCAAGGAGGTCAGGGCGGCCTGAAAACGTTGAACGTCGATCACCGACATCGACAGCAGCAGCACAAAGAAGGTGAGCATCAGCGCCATCAAATCGGCGAAGGTGACCATCCAGCCCGGTGCGCCCGATGCCTTGGGGCGACGCCTGGGCATTACTCTTCGTCCTTTTTCTCGCCGGCCGCTGGTCGGCCACTAACCTCGGCCTGCATTGCCTCGCGTTCACGCACCGGTAGGTAGGCCTCCAGCAGCTCGTCCATCAGGCGCGGGTTCTGTCCCTGCTGGATGGCAGCGATGCTACTGATTATCACCATGTGGTTGATACGCTCCTGCTGGCTGCGAAACTCCAGGTTATCGGCGATGGGCAGGGCGATCAGGTTGGCGATCAGTGCACCGTAGAGAGTGGTCAGCAGGGCGACGGCCATCGCCGGACCGATGTTGGCCGGGTCGTCCAGGGTGTTGAGCATCTGGATCAGCCCCACCAGGGTGCCGATCATGCCGAAGGCCGGGGCCGATTCGCCGATGGCGCGGAACATCCGCTGCCCCACCTCATGGCGCTCCTGGGTCTGCTCCATGTCCTCACGCAGCGCCTGCTCGACGAATTCGGGCTTGTAGCCGTCGGCCACCATCTGGGCCGCCCGTTTGAAGAAGCGGTCGTGTACCTCGTAGCCGTCCAGGGCGATCACCCCGTTTTTACGGGCGATGTTGGCCATGTCGTTGGCGATGCGGATCAGCTCGTGGGGGTGGGTGCGTTCGTGCTGGAAGGCATTCACCGCCACCTTGACGCTATTGAAGCACTGCTTCAACGGGAATTTGATCAGCGTCGCGGCGATGGTGCCGCCGATCACGATCATCATCGAGGGGATGCTGACGAACAGCATCGCGTCGGATCCGCTGGTGATCGCGACGGTGATCAGGATGATCCCACCGATAAGCCCGATAATTGTGGCGAAATCCATTCAGGTATGTCCAGAACGTTGGCGAAGGGTACAGCTCGGATCATACAGCGAGTTGCCCGAAGGTGCCAGATAGCGCCCGAATGGCTC
>SLDE01000044.1 GCA_007125455.1 Ectothiorhodospiraceae bacterium | reverse complement strand
GCCCATCACCGCACCGGGGATCAGTTCCAGCCAATCCTGGTACTCCTGATCATCCATTTCCATCTCGTCGTCCGAGGCCAACAGTGCCAACTGTGCCATCGGCACCACCAGGGCTTGCTCGTCTTTGGGCAAGGCTTCCCAGTGCAGGGGAAATAACTCCATCCCCATCACGAAGCCCTGACACCAGCCCTCCCAGGCCTCTACCGTCTCCCCCTCTTCATCCAGCTCGATCACCAGGGGCTCGAACTCACTACGGGTGTCCAAAATGGCAAGGATCTCGGCACGCATGCGCCGCAGCAGCTCGCTCATCTGCGCCTGCTGGGCGGGATCGGCAAAGCTCGGCTCCCCCCAGATCGCATCCAGCCAGCTAGCCTCATCGACCTCCTCGGGGATCAAGTGCAAGGCGGTGAGCAAGCCATGGGCCTCGTCGATACCCAGGGTCTCTTCATCACAGGCATCCGAGAGCAAAAAGCTGTCCAGTTGCGCCAGTTCATCATCGCCCAGGGGCTGGTAGTCGGTCATGGTCATATCCACTGTTGCAGGGTCTCCTATACTACCCGAAAAACTGGGCACTGGCGCATGGTATTACGCCCATGAATAGCCTAAAATTAGCCGTTTTCCCCCTTACAGCCCACAAGGATGCGATATGAGTATTGATATCAGCAAACTATCTGCCAAAGAACTGTTTGAACTTGCCCGCCAGAAGGAGCAAGAAGAGCAGAAACAGGCCGAATTCAACGAACATCTGAACAAGCTCAAGCAGCAACGTGACGAGATGCTGGGCAAGTTCAAGCGTGCCCTGGCCAAGCTGGATGGCGAGATCAAACAGTTGCAGACGCAGCGCGACCAATTGATGTCCGATCACGATCAGGATCTTTCCCGTCTTAATGGCGAGATCGAGGAGACCGAAGAGCGGGTAGGCGATCTTGACGCTCTCGAACTGACCGAGCCCCCCAAGCCAAGCGAAAAACCCGCTGCCAAGTCCACTGAGGCAAGTAAGACGAAGACCGAGCGCGAAGACGAAAAAGAACAAACCAAGCCCCCCCCGCGCAAGGAGGCCGACAGCGAGGAGTTGCTCGAAGAGATCAAGACCCTGATGCGTTCCCGCGAGTACATCAGTGAGAGCTTGCTCAAGGAGCGCCTGCGCGGCATGGGCTATAGCAGCCTGAACCTGACCAAGGGGTTGGAAAAGCTGACCAAGGAAAAGTACCTGATCCGCAAGAGCGGGGGATCATATATTCTCGGCAAGAAATAGCCGGAACCCGGGACTTTTCGCCTTTTTCGTGCCGACTAAAACACCGCCTCGCTTAGCAGCGCGATCCGCTCCCCGGTGCTCGGCTGAAGGAAGGCGAGCCGGTGGGCGTGTAACAACAGGCGCGAGGCCATCGCCTGGCCCTGTGCATCGGCATAGAGCCGATCACCCAGGATGGGGTGGCCGATACTCATCATGTGTACCCGCAACTGGTGTGAACGCCCCGTCACCGGCTCCAGGGCGACCCGGCAACGATCCCCCTGCACCACCAACCGTCGCCAGCGGGTGAGCGCCGCCTTGCCCTGGGCATGATCCACCATCTGGCGAGGACGATTGGGCCAGTCGCCACGCAGCGGCAGGGCGATCTCTCCCTCGACCTGGGCCGGGACCCCCTGTACCACGGCCAGGTAGGCCTTCTTCACCTCGCGGCGGGCAAACTGCCCACTTAGCGCGCGGTGGGCCTGGGCGTTCAGGGCCAACATCATCAGCCCTGAGGTCTCCCAATCGAGCCGGTGCACCTCGCGCACCCAGGCAAAGTGCTGTTGCAGACGAAACACCACACTGTCGCGTTTGTCCTCGCCCCGCCCTGGCACGCTGAGCAACATACTGGGCTTGTCGACCACGAGCAGATCGGCATCCTGATAACAGATCTTCAACGCAGTGCCGCCTCCAGCGCCGCCTCATCGACAGGATAGCTCAGTGCGATAAAGCCGGGAAAGCGTACCGCCACCTGATCCAGCTGCTCTTGCACCGCCTTATCGTAAAAGACCACGATACGCGTGCCACCACTGGGCTGGATCACGGCGAGGATCGACTCCAGGTTGCTGGTGCGATCGCGAAAGGAGAACTGGTAGTTGAACTCGGTCACCACCGCCTGGGGCTGGCGCTTTTTGAGCAGGCTGATCGCCCGACGTCCGGTATTGACGCTCTCCAACTGATAACCCAAGCGTTGATAGAGTGGGGAAAAATTGGGGTAGTCGCCCAATTCCACCACCGAGATCAGCAGCGGCGAGGGCTCACTCACGCCCCGGCCCCCATCAGCAGTTCGGTCTCCTGCATCTCGCCGGAGGTATCGATGCGCACCCCCTTGAGGCCCGGCATCTTCCACAACAGATAGGCGGCCATCAGCGAGATCATTTGCGCATTCTCTGCCTGCATGGCCGCCATCAGCTTGTCGGCGACGATCTGGCAGCGCTCCTCGGTGTTGGGCTGCTCTACCCACTGCCGACTCATCTGCCAGCCCTGATCCATATCGCTATCGACACGGGCAAAGAAATCCCCGGCGTCCTGTCGCAGTTCGTCGGAAACGTCCAGCGGGTAGTGCTGGTCTTCGATGTATACGTGTAGTATCAATGGCTTTCTCCGGGTAAACAGTATGAATTGGGGCAACAAGGCCCACTTCTCAATATAACCATCAGGCGGCGTGAAATGTTATTATCCTAGTGAAGTCTCATGAACGAGTAGTTTGGCTCAACCACCACAGCCAACAATACAGAGAACAGGCTGTATACGATATCCACCACAACCCACAAGTCCAGGAATCACATCATGACCTTACCAACCTCCCAAGATCTGCTCCGTGCAGCAATCGCCGCACTGGTGCTGGCACTACTGAGCTTCCTGCTCTACCCATTATTCGCCAAAAGCAATCCCCAGTGGTTGTTGACCCTCACCGTCGCACTGACCACCTTTATCGCCGCGCTGGGGATGCGGTTCTCCTGGCAGCTTCCCGCCCTGGGCGGCGCAGGGGACAGCACCGCCACCGTTTTCATTGGCAACCTCGCCTTTCGTACCAGCCAGGAGGAGCTGCGTGAACTGTTCGAGCCCTTCGGTCCGGTACACTCGCTACGCATCATGAAGGACCGCGTGACCCGCCGCCCACGCGGCTTCGCCTTTGTCGAACTCGACAGCCGCCAGGCCAGCAAGGCGATCCGCAAACTCAACGAGCAGGAGTTCAACGGCCGCACACTGCGTGTTAACGAATCCAACAAACCATCAGCGAAAGAGTAAGCATGCAGGCACCCAAATCTCTCTACGCGTTCTTCGAACAAAGCCAGACCCGCTACCGTGTCTACGACATGGGGCGGGGGATCCGTCGCCTGGAACGAGCGTACTTCGAACAGTTTGAAGATGCCAGCCAGCCCTGGCCCTGGCCACTGCAGCAACAGGCCTGGCTGGCCATCGTCGGCTGGAACGAGGCCGAGCGGCAGGAACACTTCATCTGGTTCCTCAAATTCCCGCTGGACGAACACGGCATGTTGATCCAGGCCACCCGCGACGACTTCCTGGGCACCCTGCTGCACAGCATCGGCGAAAACCTCCAGGTCGGCCGTAGTGGTGCCGAATGGCAGGATGGGATGCGCGAAAGCCCTTACGGTTTCAAACCCAAAGAGAGCCACATGGCGGCCTTTCATGCCATCGTCTCCGATGCCCTGGGGCAGCCTGCCAGCCGTTTTTACGGCCACGCCCGCGACTACCTGGACGGTGGCCCTGGCTACGATCAGTGGGCCTTTGTCGGCCTACAGGGGCTCGCCGACGTGGTGGCGCGCATCCAGGACGACGATAATCTGCCGCGCCTGCTTAAGGCCCTGCCCCACCTCCCACCGCCAGCGCTGCATGCGGTCTGTGGCCTGCTGGAGAACTGCGCCCTGCCCACCCGCCTGAGCGAGGCCCTGCTAGAACGCTTGCAAGGGGAGCTCCAGAGCGCTACACCGGACATCCCGCTGCTCGCCTCGCTGCTGCGAGCCTTCGCCCAAAGTCCCGCCAGCGGCCTGCGTGAACAGGCGATCAGCACCCTGCTCAGCGGTCCGCACCATCAGGAGATCGAGGTGTTGGCAGCCATCGCGGCACGTAACTGGGAAGTGCTCAAGACACCGGCATTAGCCCGCCAGTTTGTCGAGGCCCTGGCCGAAAACACCCTGGGGCAGGATGCCTTCAACCAGGTGATGGCCGATTTGCTCTATCTACCTGGTATGCGCGCCACCTTGCTGGCGCAGTTGCGCAACCCCGAGCGCTCCGCAGCATTAAGCCAAGCGGTAGCGGGGTTGTTTGGGTGATGGATGATTAGGTAATGGGGAGTGGGGAACGACACCTCGTCCCCGTTTTCCTGGCTCAGTCATTACTCGCGCCCCAACAGCCATTTATACAGCGCATTCTTCTTCGCGCCGGTGATCTTGGCCGCCAGGGCAGCGGCCTGTTTGACCGGTAACTCTTCGGCCAATAGTGCGGCAACTCGGCTGGCCTCTGGGTCGACGGCCTTGGGATCGGGCTCATCGGCACCGTGCAACAGCAACACGATCTCGCCCTTTTGCTGATTGGGATCGCTCTCCACCCAGCTCAGCAACTCGCCCAGAGTGCTGTAGCGGATGGTCTCGAAGGTCTTGCTCAGCTCCCTGGCCAGCACCACCACCCGCGGCGCGCCAAACACCGCCACCATATCGCGCAAGCTATCGACAATGCGGTGTGGCGATTCGTAGAACACCAGGGTGCGCGGGTCGTTTACCAGGCCCTGCAAACGGGTGGTGCGCGCACCGCTGCGCGAGGGCAGGAAGCCTTCAAAGCTGAAACGGTCGGTGGGCAGGCCACTGGCCGAGAGCGCGGTGATCACCGCACTGGGACCTGGGATCGGCACCACCGCAATCCCCTGCTGATGGCAGTGCTGCACCAAATGGTAGCCGGGGTCGCTGATCAGCGGCGTGCCCGCGTCGGAGATCAGCGCCAAAGACTCGCCCGCCGCCAGGCGGGAGAGCAGACTGTCGATCTTGTGACGTTCATTGTGCTCATGCAGCGACAGCATCGGGGTATCAATGGCATAATGGCGCATTAATGCCGCGCTGTGCCGGGTGTCCTCGGCGGCTATCCGCTGCACTTGGCGCAGGATCTCCAGCGCCCTTGTGCTAATATCGCCAAGGTTACCGATGGGCGTGGCCACCACGTAAAGTGTACCTGTCTGAATAGACACCGTAGAGTTATCTCACCAAAAAATGCGCATCGAAAAGGACCTGTTCATGTTCACCAGCCGCGGCCGGTCACCCGGATATCTTACACACTTCGCCCCGCAAAAGCTGTTCGCGGTGCTTCTGCTTGCCGCCCTGCTCCACGGTTGTGCCGATGTCACAACACGCCCCGCTGTCGAGCCGATAGCCGATGTCCCCACGCAGGCCCGGCAGGCGATGGAAGCCGGCAACTATGGTCGCGCCCACGCCCTCTATCAGCAATTGGCGGACACCGCCGCCCCACCGGAGGCCTGGCACTACCGTATTGAGGCAGCCAGTGCGCTCTACCACAACGGCCTGCACAACCAGGCGCTACTCCAGCTGGAGGCTCTGCCCCGCCACGAACTGCCACTTGCGCAAGCCTTCACGGTGCAGTTGCTGGAGGCGCGCATCCATTTGCAGCGCGACCCTGACCACGCCTTGAGCCTGCTGCTGCACCCCCGCGCCAGCGACCAACAGCTCCCCGACCACCCGGCATTGCACGCCGAATACCATCTGCTGCGCGCCAAGGCCTTCGAGCGCCTGAACAACCACCTGCAAAGCGCACGCGAGTATCTCGTGCGCGAGTTCTACCTGAGCGAAGCAGAGGCCATTGCGGCCAACCAACAGGCCCTTTGGCAAGCACTCACGATGCTTTCCAGCCCGGCACTGCGAGACTCACGGGTACAGCCGCCACCGGATGCCATGAGCGGTTGGCTGGAGTTGGCAGAATTGGCCCGGGATTTCCACATCACCCCAGATCAGCTTGCCCAGCGCCTGCGCCAGTGGCGTGAGCACTATCCCGGCCACCCGGCCACGGCAGCCTTCCTCGACGGCCTGCAAGAACGCAGCACCGAGATGCGCAGTCGCCCCGGCGACATCGCCGTACTGTTACCGCTGTCTGGGCGGCTGGCCGCAGCGGGGCAGGCGGTACAGGAGGGGATCCTGACCGCCTGGTTTGACGATCCCAAGCGCAGCGACACCCGCCTGCACTTTATCGACGTCAGTGATCAGGCAGAGCATATCCACCGCCACTACCAGCGTGCAGTGGAACTGGGGGCCGAGTTTGTTATCGGGCCGTTGGATCGCAGCGCCGTAGAGTCTCTCTCCTTGATCGAGAACCTGGCGCTCCCCACCCTGGCGCTCAATCAGAGCGAATTTGCGATCAGCCCGCAACTGTTCCAGTTTGGCCTCAATCCCGAACAAGAGGCCCGCGAGGTGGCGCGTCAGGCTTGGGCAATGGGCCACCGCCAGGCGGGGATGCTGGTGGCGCAAAACCCACTGGGGGATCGTCTTGGCGAGGCCTTCAAACAAAGCTGGCTGGCGCTGGGCGGCCAGATCAACGGCGAACACCGCTACAACCCCAATGAAAACGATTTTGCCGGCCCCATCAAAGGGCTGCTTAACATCAGCGATAGCGAGTTGCGCCACCGCCGAATCAACCGCCTCAGCCAGCACCAGGTAAGCTTCACCCCACGAGTGCGTGAGGACATGGATTTCATCTTCCTGGTCGGCCAGCCCCGCCAGGCGCGCCTGATCCGCCCCCAGCTCCGCTTCCACCATGCGGGTAACATGCCGGTGTTGAGCACCTCGCACGTCTTTACCGGCCAGCTGGATCCCGATGCGGATCGTGACATGAACGGGATCTACTTCGTCGACACGCCCTGGACCCTGTCAGCCACCAGTCTCACCAGCGAGATACGCGAATACAATCGCGAGGCCCTGGCCAGCCACCGTGGCCCGCTGCAACGCCTGGTGGCAATGGGGGTCGATGCCTACCAACTGCTACCCATGCTGGAGATGCTGCGGGGCCGACCCTACGAGTTCTACCCCGGTGAGACGGGGCTGCTGAGTATCGACACACTTGGCCGAGTAGACCGACAGTTACAATGGGCCCGCTTCCAGCGTGGCGTGCCGAGCCTGTTGCAAGACAGCCGTGAAGATGATGAGCTTATTCAGCCGTTCACGCCGTGAATCCGGCGCGCAGGCCGAGGCCATAGCCCAGGATTATCTGGCGCGTCAGGGGCTGGACACCTTGCAACGCAACTACCGCTGCAAGGGCGGGGAGATCGACCTCATCACCCGCGACGCGCATGGCACCATCGTCTTTGTCGAGGTGCGCTATCGTGCCGGGCAAAGCCATGGCGGCGCGCTGGCCAGCGTGGACAGGCGTAAACAACAACGCCTGCTGCGTGCCGCCAGCCACTACCTGCTCAGCCACGGTCTCAACCAACAGCCCTGTCGCATCGATGTGGTTGCGCTAGAGGGAGACCCGAGCCGTCAGACTCGGATAGAATGGATCCGCAACGCCATCGAAATGGCCTAATCACATAGGTTTACCCAGATGATCGAACGTATTCAGCAACACTTCAGCGCCAGCGCCGAGCTCAAGCTACACGCCAGCAGCCTGATGGCACCGGCCATCGTCGAGGCCGCCACCCTGATGGCCAATCAGCTCAAACAGTTGCACAAGATCCTCAGCTGCGGCAACGGCGGCTCGGCAGGGGATGCGCAACACTTCTCCTCCGAGATGCTCAACCGCTTCGAACGCGAGCGCCCAGGCCTGGCGGCGATCGCCCTGACCACCGATACCTCCACCCTCACCTCGATCGCCAACGACTACCACTACGATCAAATCTTCTCCAAGCAGGTGCGGGCACTGGGTCAGGCTGGCGACATCCTGTTTGCCATCTCCACCAGCGGCAACTCGGCCAATGTGATCGCCGCGATCCACGCCGCCCATGAGTGCGACATGCACGTGGTCGCCCTTACCGGCAAAGACGGCGGCGATATCGCCGGGCTACTGCGCGAAGGCGATGTCGAAATGCGTGTTCCCCCAGCCAGTACCGCACGCACACAAGAGGTTCATCTACTGGTGATCCACTGCCTGTGCGACCTTATCGACGAACAACTCTTCGGATAAACCCTAATGAAGCTTCTACGACTCTCGGTTCTCACCGTCCTGCTGCTCCAGCTCTACGGCTGTGCCGTGCTACTGGTTGGTGGCGCGGCCACCAGCGGCTACATAGTCGCCCAGGACCGCCGCACCGCTGGCACCATGCTTAACGACCAACGCATCGAAGTGCGCATCAAGGACTACCTCACCCAGGACAAAGAGATGCTGGAGGCCACCCACCTCAAGGTGCGCAGCTATAACGGCATCGTACTGCTCGCCGGGGAGACCACCCGCGCGGACTACGCCCAACGGCTCAATGACTACGCCAAGGCCGAGACCCACGTACGTGAGGTACGCAATGAGCTACAGATAGGCGAACCAAGCGAGATGGCCTATCGCCGTAACGATGTTGCACTGACCTCACGGGTGCGTTCGCGGCTGTTCTCCGACGGTGATGTACGTAGCGCCGCCGTCAAGGTGACCGTTAGCCAGGGCACGGTGTATTTGATGGGGCTAGTCACCCGCGACGAGGCGGATCTAGCTGTAGAGACCGTGCGCCAAGTAGAGGGGGTGCAGCGTATCGTGCGCATCTTCGAATTCGTCAAAGGCGACTAACTTGAGTCAGGAGCTGATCCGCGCCCTCAGCGAGGCCTTCGCCGCCGAACAGATCCTCAGCGATCCGGCCGACTGCTGGAGCTACGGTTACGACAACAGCCGTCTCCACCAGGCCCCGCTTGCCGTGGTACTGCCCCAGAGCGAGGCCGAGGTACAATCCCTGCTCAAACTATGTAACGCCTGGCGCACCCCACTGGTGGTACGTGGCAGCGGCACCGGAACCGCCGGGGCCGCCGTGCCCGTCGGCGAGGCGATTGTGATGTCCACCGAACGGCTCAACCGCATCCACAGCGTCGATCCAGACAACCGCCTGATGATCGTCGAGCCCGGTGTCACCAACCAACAGGTCCAGCAGGCCGCCGCAGCACACGGCTTCTTCTGGCCCCCCGACCCCACCAGCGCGGCAGTCTGTACCGTAGGCGGCAACATCGCCTGCAACGCCGCCGGGCCCCATGCGGTCAAATACGGCACCCCACGGGACAACCTGCTCGGCCTGCGACTAGTCACCGCCAGCGGCGAGTTACTGCGCACCGGCACCGCCACCACCAAGGGCGTGGTCGGTTACGACCTGACCCGGCTGATCTGCGGCTCCGAGGGCACCTTGGCCGTCATTACCCGCGCCACCCTCAAGCTCACCCCATTGGCCGAAAGCAAACGCACCCTGCGGGTAAGCTACCGCGACATGCACACCGCCGCCCAAGCGGTCTCACGCATCATGGCCCAGCCGGTAACCCCCTGCACCCTCGAATTCCTGGACAGCCAGGCCCTGGCGATGATCCGCGACTATGCCGAACTGCCACTACCCGAAGACGCCGCCGCGCTACTGATGATCGAGGTAGATGGCCCAGCCAGTTGCATCGATCAGGCCGCCCAGGCGGTACTAAGCGCCGCCCAGGGCAACGGCTGCATCGATCACCTGCTGGCCACCAGCGAGCAAGAGGTCGCCGAACTCTGGCGCATCCGCAAGGCCCTCTCCCCTGCCTTGCGCAAGGTGGCACCCAAGAAGATCAACGAGGATGTCGTCGTCCCGGTCTCCCGCATCCCCGATCTCATCGCTGGCATCGCCGAACTCTCCCGCCAGCACAACATCACCATCGTCAACTTCGGCCACGCCGGCAACGGCAACATCCACGTCAACCTGCTGGTCAACCCGGACGATAGCGACGAAATGGCCCGCGCCGAGGCCTGCCTGTCCGGGCTGTTCGATCTGGTGCTCTCACTGGAAGGCACCCTCTCCGGCGAACACGGGATCGGGCAGGTCAAGCGCGAATACGTCCCACGGGAACTACAAGCCGAGGCGATGGCCCTGATGCACGGTATCAAACAGGTGTTTGACCCGAACGGGATCCTCAATCCGGGGAAGGGGTTTTAAGGTAGGGAAAAATAATAAGCGAAAAGCGGCAAGCAACGGCGTCGAGGGGCTATTGCTTTCCACTTTCCGCTTGTGACTGCTTTACTTAACCACCCGCAGCTGTGGCTTCTTGTTCTTCGTTTCGTCATCCCCTCCGGAGGGTGGCGGCTCGTCCCCGTCGTACTCCTCCTCGTTGAAGACCATCCCCTTGCCGTTTTCACGGGCGTAGATCGCCAACACCGCCATGATCGGCACATAGACATGCATCGGTGAGCCACTGAAACGGGCATCCAGCTCGAGACTCTGATTGCTAAGCAGCAGGTTTTGCACCGCCGAGGGGTTGATGTTCAGTACGATCTTGCCGTTCTCCACATACTGCCCCGGCACAACGACCTCCGGGTATTCCGCGTTGATCAACACGTATGGGGTCAAGCCGTTATCGACAATCCACTCATACAGTGCTCGGATCAGGTAGGGGCGACTGGGGGTCATATACACCTCATAGGAATGTGTGGGTGGGCGGGTAGGCTGCCCTGCGCGGGGTTTAGCCGCGCATCTCACGTTCTTTTTCGGTCAGGCTTTGCACGAAGGATTCGCGGGTAAAGATCCGCTCGGCATAGGCCTCCAGCGCGGTCGCCTGCTTGGGCAGGCTGATCCCCAGCAGGGGCAGACGCCACAACAACGGGGCCAGGGCGCAGTCCACCAGGGAAAACTCTTCGCTCAAGAAGAAGGGCTTGGCCTCGAATACCGGGCTGGCAGAGATCAGGTACTCGCGGATCTCCTTCTTCGCCTTGGCAGCCGCCTTCTCGCCACCCTCGTTGACGGTATCGAGCAGTTGGTAGAGATCCTTCTCGATGCGGTAAAGCATCAGGCGGTTGGTGGCCCTGGAAACCGGGTCAACCGGCATCAACGGCGGATGCGGGAAGCGCTCGTCCAGGTACTCCATCACCACATTGCTGCCGTAGAGGGCCAGATCACGGTCTACCAGGGTCGGCACGGAGTGATAGGGGTTCAGATCGATAAGATCCTCAGGCAGATTCCCTTCTTCGACAGTCACGATGTCAACATTAATCCCCTTTTCCGCCAGTACGATGCGTACTCGGTGGCTATAGGGATCGGTATCACCGGAAAACAGTGTCATGACCGAACGCCGGTTTGCAACCACACCCATTCTTATTCTCCTGAATCTAATAGGTCAAAACAAAACAGGGGGACCAACTGGCCCCCCTGTCTCATATACAGCGCCACGGTGCATCCGTGGCATGGGCCAGTTGGCTATATTAGCACAACCGGCCCGATTGCGGGTTAATGGATGTCTCTCCAGTATTCCTTCTTCAGCAGATAAGCGAAGATGAACATAACACCCAGGAAGAGCAGCACCCAGATCCCCAGCCGCTCACGCTCGACCCGTATCGGCTCACCGGTGTAGGCGAGGAAGTTGGTCAGGTCGCGGGCGGCCTGGTCAAACTCGTTGGCATTGAGCTTGCCGGGCTTAACCTGCTCAAAACCAATGATCCGGGTGGTCTCATCACCGTCCGCGTCGATCACGGTTTCGGTGACGGCCTTCTTCAGCCCTTCGAGCTCCCACATGGTATGAGGCATGCCCACATCGGGGAACACGGCGTTGTTGAAGCCGAACGGACGGCTTTCATCAACATAGAAGCTCTTCAGATAGGTGTAGATCCAATCCACGCCATGGGAGCGGCTGATGACGCTCAGATCCGGCGGCGGGGTACCAAACCAGCTGGTCGCATCGCCGGCCGGCATGGCGATGGTCATGGTGTCGCCGACCTGATCGCCAGCGAACATCAGGTTATCGCGCACCTGCTCGTCGGTCAGGCCGATGTCACGGCCCATGCGGTTGTAGCGCTGGTACTGCGCGGAGTGACACCCCATGCAGTAGTTGACGAACAACTTGGCACCACGCTGCAGAGAGGCCTGATCGCGCAGGTCGATATTGGCCTTCTCCAGCGGGATGTAGGAGGATGCTGCCATGCCCAGGCTCGGCAGCGTAAACAGCAATGCAATGATCAGTTTTCTCATGATGTCACCCTTTCCGGTACCGGCTTGGTCTTTTCAAACATCGGCAGGAACCACAGCGCGAAGAAGAATCCGAAGTAGTAAACGGTGCCGATCTGAGCCAACAGCGTCTTAACCGGTGTCGGCGGTACAGCGCCCAGATAGCCAAGCATGATGAAGTTGGCCACGAACCCGAACAGCAGTACCTTGTAGCACAGACCACGGTAGCGGATGGACTTCACCGGCTGGCGGTCAAGCCAGGGCAGGAAGAACAAGATGACAACGGCAGCACCCATCGCCGCGACACCTGGGAAGGCTGAACCGCCGATTGCCGGTACAGCAGCCAGGATGGCGTAGTAGGGGGTGAAGTACCAAACCGGTGCGATATGCTCTGGGGTCTTCATTGGGTCAGCCGGGATGAAGTTGGGGTGCTCGATAAAGAAGCCGCCCATCTCCGGTGCGAAGAACATCACCAGCGAGAAGACCATCAGGAAGACCACCACGCCCACGATATCCTTAACGGTGTAGTAGGGGTGGAAGGGGATACCGTCCAGCGGCTTGCCGTCGGGGCCCTTGTGCTTCTTGATTTCGATACCATCGGGGTTGTTGGAGCCCACTTCGTGCAGCGCGATGATGTGTGCTACCACCAGACCGAGCAGTACGATCGGCAGGGCGATAACGTGCAGCGCGAAGAAGCGGTTCAGCGAGGCATCGGAGATAACGAAGTCACCACGGATCCACACCGCCAGCTCAGGACCGATGAAAGGAATCGCCTGGAACAGGTTGATAATAACCTGGGCACCCCAGTAGGACATCTGACCCCAAGGCAGCAGGTAGCCGAAGAAGGCCTCAGCCATCAGCACCAGGAAGATCAGGCAGCCGAAGATCCAGATCAGCTCACGTGGTGCCTTGTAGGAACCATAGAGCATCGCCCGGAACATATGCAGATAGACCACCGCAAAGAAGGCCGAGGCCCCGGTGGTATGCATATAGCGGATCAGCCAGCCCCACTCCACATCACGCATGATGAACTCGACTGAGCCAAAGGCCAGCTCGCCATCGGGTTTGTAGCTCATGGTGAGGAAGATGCCGGTAACGATCTGGATAACCAGGACCAGCAGCGCAAGGGAACCGAAGAAGTACCAGAAGTTGAAGTTCTTCGGTGCGTAGTATTCAGACAGGTGTTCCTTCCACATCTTGCTCAGCGGGAAGCGGGCATCCACCCAGCCCAGGAGTTGGTTCATCATGCTCATTATGCTGCGCCTCCATCTTCGCCGACCAGAATCACGGTCTCGCTCAGGTAGTGGTAGGGCGGTACGACCAGGTTGGTCGGGGCAGGCAGGTTGGCGTAGACACGACCGGAGAGGTCGAAGCGCGAACCGTGGCAGGGGCAGAAGAAGCCACCGCGCCAGTTAGAACCACCCAGATCGGCTGCGCCGATGTCAGGACGGTAGGTCGGCGAACAGCCCAGGTGGGTACAGATCCCCACCAGTACCACATACTCGGGGTTCTGTTCGCGAGCGCGGAAGCGGTTCTTGGCATACTCTGGCTGCTGAGGCACATTGCTCTGAGGATCCTGCAGACCATCCTCAACCCGCTCCAGCTCATTCATGTTCTGCTCAGTACGACGAACCACCCAAATTGGCTGGCCGCGCCATTCAACAGTCACCATCTGGCCAGGCTGCATGCGGCTGATATCAACCTCAACTGGAGCGCCTGCGGCCTGTGCACGGGCACTGGGCTGCCAGGATATTACGAACGGGGCAATCGCGAAACCTGCGCCAACAGCACCCACCGCGGTAGTTGCTGCCGTCAGGAAGCGGCGTCGACCCTTATCTACGCCTTCTGTGCTCATTAAGCCTCTCCCAACAAATGTGAAACTTCGGTAAATAAACCGTATATGCGCGCTCTTGTTGCCAGAGTCGCGCTATTATCCCCAGGGTTTGCTAGGTCATTCAGCAAATAAGTAAATTCTTATCTACCCCGGATGAAAGTCGCATAGTTTCCCCCAAAAGACCATAGTAGGTCAAGGTGATGCTGGCACCCCAAGTCGCAGGGTGCGGTGAGCCCCGCGAACCGCACCGTCTGTGTGGGAGACGAGGTGCAAGGGGCAAGGGGCAAGATAGGGCGGCATTGGGCTTCGTAATACCATCACCCTCCCGGCACCACCGGTGCGGTTCGGGTAACTCAACGCACCCTAGCCACTCAAACGACCATCTTGGTTATACCAAATACCTCGTCCCTCGTAT
>SLDE01000254.1 GCA_007125455.1 Ectothiorhodospiraceae bacterium | reverse complement strand
TTATCGAACTTGTGTGTGATGCTGTCCAGGCTGCGCAGCCCCCCAACCACCAGGTTGCTGAAGTAGCAGGTGGTGTGGGTCTTGTCGGCATCGATCAGGGTGACATCGATGGACGAGTCGAGGTACTTGAGGTAACGGGCGGCAGTGGCACCACCGGTGCCACCACCGATGATCACGACGCGCCCCTTGGCACGACCGCCATGGCTGCTGGCACAGGCGGTGGTCAGCGGCATACCTGCGGCAAGACCAGCGATGCTGGCGGCCTTGATGAATTGTCTACGGCTGGATTTAATCATTGACATCCCCCAATCCTTAATATTCTTCGTGCTTGTACTGTTTCGGATCCTGCATGCTCGCCAGGTAGGCGGCTACAGCCTCGATGT
The DNA here is from genome assembly GCA_007125455.1 of Ectothiorhodospiraceae bacterium. Lineage (GTDB taxonomy): Bacteria > Pseudomonadota > Gammaproteobacteria > Thiohalomonadales > Thiohalomonadaceae > SLDE01. The sequence goes on along the minus strand of SLDE01000254.1, from coordinate 14,086 downwards.
CGCTTGCGGACAGACCTTCAACCTGACGGGCCTTGTCGTCGCTCATCGGGCGACCGTGCTCGCGGAAGTCCTCTAGGCTATAAAGCACATAAGGGGTCCATTGACCTGCGATCTGCGGCAGATCCTCGATTCCGAAGGTACCGCTTTCTTCGTGGCAGGTGCCACAGCTGCGGCGGCGCTCAACGATGCGCTGGCCTTGGGCTACCTTGGCAGCGTCGAAGTCTTGCTTGGCAGGAACGTAGTCCTGCGCCGCGAAGAACTCGGCCATCAGCTTGATCTCTTCCTCGCTGTAGCCCTTGGCGATGCGATCCATCACGGTGGCAGGACGGGTGCCGTCCTGGTAGCCGACCATCGCATCAATGAAGAACTCCTTGGGGAGACCGGCCAGGCTTGGTGAAGCCGGACCAGCGCTAACACCATTGAAGCCGTGGCAGCCGGCACAGGTGAAGCTCAGGGCCTGCCCGGTTGGGCCTGCGGCCTGGGCAGTACCCGCCGCTAGCAACCCTGAAAACAGGGCCGCCTGGATTAGTTTTCGTTTCATAGTACCTCCTCCTAACGCAAAAGAATTTTTTGTTGCAGGTCCGTAAGGTTGATATTGTCAGTCGTTGCCCTGAAGACCTTATTAATTGGCCTTGTCACTCGCAGGCCATTCCTTGGATTTATCGATTTGTATTTTCCGGCGCGAGATTAAGCGCGACTGACGCAAGCTCATATAGTCGTATGACGCTCACGTGCCGTGAACTTACGATTACGCGGCAACTATAACAAGAATAATGTGGTTATACCTGGATAAGTTGTATTTATACGAGGGGTGGCGCGAGGAGGCGGGCCGAGGCTTTAGCCCGGCCCGGATTGTGTGGGCATGGATGTTGGCCCACACGGTTTGATTCATCGTTACAGCGGGATTAATACTGTTGGCGGCGCTCTTCAAGCCGTTGTGCACGCTCACGGGCACGCTCACGATCCAGGCCGGCGCCCTTGCTGCTCTCTTCCTTCTCTAGCCGCTTTTTTTCCAGTGTCTCGGCACGATAGGTGGCGCGATCACGATCCAGACCTTGTTCGAGCCCTGGTGCAGCCTGCTCAGTGGCCTTGTCTGCGGCGCGATCCGGCAGCTCCGCCTGGGCGATGGAGGCAAGCGAGAGGCTCAGGGCCGCCGCCAGTAGGGTGGGGATGGGACGAATCTTCATGACGGTTTTCTCCGTTGCGTCTGTTCCATGACCCGATGCGGCTCATGGGATTTTTAAAGTCTGGCAGAGGGTGTAGGCCTGTCAAGCGGCTTAGTTATACTGTTGGCGGCGCTGTTCCAGCTTGTCCGCGCGCATCTGAGCCCTGGTCCGATCCAGGCCGGCACCCATGTGTTTGTTGTGCTGCTCATGGCGACGCTCTTCAAGGACTTCGGCGCGATAGGCGGCCCTTTCCCGATCCAGGCCCTGCGACAGGCTGGGCTGGTAGTCGGTTTTGCCCTTCGGCATGGCTTCGTTGGCATGGGCCAGGCCCAGGGAGAGTGAGGCGGCTACCAGTAAGGTAGTCAGGGTGAGTTTTGATTGTTTCATGTTTCCCTCCTGAAAATTAATATTTCAGTATATTAGTGAACCGTGATTAAGCTTAGGTCGCCGTTTGGGGGATGTCAACACTTATATTGAGGAATTAGTGTCTACTCGTCTCCTGCATGCATTTTGTTATCGGTTCTGGGGGAGGGGGGCAAAAGGTACTAGGTGCGGGGTACGAGATACGAAGGGTGGTGTGCGCTGCGCGCAGGAGCAACCAGGCCGAATACCGTCCGGCTCCCCCCCCCTGGTCACCGGTTCCTCCGTATAGGCTCTTGCCCTGGAGGCGAGGATGCTGGCTGAGATTTACCTGGGTCGCTAATGTTTATGTCCCCGCCAGCATCCAGTATCATGGGCGATCTTTGCCATCAACTATTCACAGAAGGCCCGTCCATCATGCTGATCCTGCGCGGAAGCCCAGCCCTGTCGCCATTTCGTCTGCAAAAACGTCTCGATGCGCTGCGCGTGTCCTTACCCCAGGTGTGCGCCCTGCACGCGGAGTTTGTTCACTTTGCCGATCTCGAGCGGGCGCTGGATGAGGGTGAACAGACGGTGTTGGAACGTCTGCTCAGCTATGGGCCGCGTATGCCCAAGGATTCTCCCCAGGGCTTGATGATGGTGGTGGTGCCGCGCTTGGGCACCATCTCGCCCTGGGCCTCCAAGGCCACCGATATCGCCCACAACTGTGGTCTGAGCGCGGTGCGACGTCTGGAACGCGGTGTGGCCTGGTATGTGGAGAGCGAGGGCGAGCTGGATGATCACGCCCGTGCCCAGGTGGCCGCATTGCTGCACGATCGCATGGTCGAACAGGTGCTCGATAGCCTGGAGGAGGCCGAGGGGCTGTTTCTTAGCCAGCAACCGGCCCCGCTGCGTCAGGTGGATATCCTCGGTGGGGGGAGTGTCGAGTTGGCGCGGGCCAACGCCGAGTGGGGCCTGGCATTGGCCGAGGACGAGATCGACTACCTGGTGGAGAACTTCACCACCTTGGGGCGCAACCCCACCGATGTCGAGCTGATGATGTTCGCCCAGGCCAATTCGGAACACTGTCGCCACAAGATCTTCAATGCCGACTGGGTGATCGATGGCAAGGCGCAGGACAAATCGCTGTTCGCGATGATCCGCAACACCCACCACTGCAGTCCCGAGGGGGTGCTGTCCGCTTATAAGGATAATTCGGCGGTGATTGAGGGTAGCGAGGCCGGGCGTTTCTATCCCGTACCCGAGGATCAGGGCTACCGCTACCAGCGCGAGCAGATGGCGATCCTGATGAAGGTGGAGACCCACAACCATCCCACGGCGATCTCGCCCTTCGCCGGTGCCGCCACCGGTTCCGGCGGTGAGATCCGCGACGAGGGTGCCACCGGGCGTGGCTCCAAGCCCAAGGCGGGGTTGAGCGGTTTCTCGGTCTCCAACCTGCGTATCCCCGGCTTTGAACAGCCCTGGGAGGAGGATTTTGGCAAGCCGGGGCGCATCGTCTCGGCCTTGGAGATCATGACCGACGGCCCGCTGGGTGCCGCTGCCTTTAATAATGAATTTGGCCGCCCGGCCATCACCGGCTACTTCCGTACCTACGAGGAACGGGTGCCTGGCCCCAATGGCGAGGAGGTGCGTGGCTATCATAAGCCGATCATGCTCGCTGGTGGCTTGGGTAACATCCGCCCGGACCATGTAGAGAAGGAGATCATCCCCCCTGGTGCCCAGTTGGTGGTATTGGGTGGCCCGGCGATGCTGATCGGTCTGGGCGGCGGTGCCGCCTCGTCGATGAGCAGCGGCAGTTCCGCCGAGAGCCTGGACTTTGCCTCGGTACAGCGTGGCAACCCGGAGATCGAGCGTCGTTGCCAGGAGGTGATCGACCGCTGCTGGCAGTTGGGGGCCGACAACCCCATCGTATCCATCCATGACGTGGGTGCCGGGGGGCTTTCCAACGCTATGCCTGAACTGGTCAACGATGCCGGGCGCGGTGGCAGCTTTGAGCTGCGCGCTATCCCCAACGACGAGCCGGGCATGTCACCGATGGAGATCTGGTGCAACGAGTCCCAGGAGCGCTATGTGCTGGCGATTCGTCCCGAAGACATGGATCGCTTTGCCGCGCTGTGTGAGCGCGAGCGCGCGCCCTTCGCGGTGATCGGCGAGGCCACCGAGGCGCAGCACCTGATCCTTGGCGATGGCCATTTCGACAACCAGCCCATCGACATGCCGATGGAGGTGTTGCTGGGCAAGCCGCCCAAGATGCTGCGCGAGGTGAGCCACCATCCCTTCGCCAAACGCGATCTCGACACCGCCGGTATCGAGCTGCGCGAGGCAGTTTATCGGGTGCTGCAACTACCCACCGTGGCCGATAAAAGCTTTTTGATCACCATCGGTGATCGCAGCGTCACCGGGCTGGTCAATCGCGACCAGATGGTGGGCCCCTGGCAGGTGCCGGTGGCTGATTGCGCGGTCACTGCCGCCAGCTACGACAGTTATGTGGGCGAGGCGATGGCGATGGGTGAGCGCACCCCGCTGGCGCTGCTGGACCATGCCGCCAGCGCCCGCATGGCGGTGGCCGAGGCACTGACCAACCTGGCCGCCGCACGTATCGATGCCTTGGGTCGGGTTGTGTTGTCTGCCAACTGGATGGCCCCGGCGGGCCACCCCGGTGAGGATGCCGGGTTGTACGAGGCGGTCAAGGCGGTGGGTATGGAGCTGTGCCCGGCGCTGGGGATCGCCATTCCGGTGGGTAAGGACTCCATGTCGATGAAGACCGTGTGGGAAGAGCAGGGCAAGCAACGCAGCGTCACCGCGCCACTGTCGCTGGTGATCACCGCCTTCGCCCCGGTGGCCGACGTGCGCGACACGCTTACCCCGCAGTTGCGCAGCGACAGGGGCGATAGCGATCTGATCCTGATCGACCTGGGCAAGGGACGCGCGCGCCTGGGCGGCTCCTGTCTGGCCCAGGTCTACCGCCAGCTGGGCCACCACGCCCCGGATCTGGACGACGCTGCTGTGCTCAAGAGTTTCTTCGAGACCATCCAGCAGCTCAACCGCGAAGGCCTGCTGATGGCCTATCACGACCGATCCGACGGCGGCCTGCTGGCCAGCGTGGCGGAGATGGCCTTTGCTGGCCATTGCGGGGTGAATCTGCAACTCGATGAGCTGGGTGACGATCCCATCGCCGCGCTGTTCAACGAAGAGCTGGGTGCGGTGATCCAAGTACACCATCAGGATACCGAGGAGGTGCTTTCGGCGTTGCGCGAGGCCGAGCTGGGCGGATGCAGCCACGTGATCGGCGAACTCAACGAAGACGATCGACTGATCCTGCGCCACCGTGGCCAGGTGGTCTTGGATGAGGGGCGCATCGATCTGCAGCGGGCCTGGTCTGCCACCAGCCACCACATGCAGGCGCTGCGCGACAATCCCGAATGCGCCCAAGAGGAGTACGAACGCCTGCTCGATGCGAACGATCCGGGCCTGCATGTCGAGCTGAGCTTTGCTGTCGATGAGGATGTGGCCGCACCATACATCGCCAGCGGCAAGCGCCCGCGCGTGGCGGTATTGCGCGAGCAGGGGGTCAATGGCCAGATCGAGATGGCGGCAGCCTTCGATCGCGCCGGTTTTGATGCCCGCGATGTGCATATGAGCGACATCATCAGCGGTCGGGTAGGGCTGGATGAATTCCATGGCCTGGTGGCCTGTGGCGGTTTTTCCTACGGTGACGTGCTGGGTGCCGGCGAAGGCTGGGCCAAGTCGATCCTGTTCAATGAGCGTGCACGCGATCAATTCGCCGCCTTCTTTGAGCGCAGCGACAGCTTTGGACTGGGGGTGTGCAACGGCTGCCAGATGATGTCCAACCTGCGCGAGCTGATCCCCGGCAGTGACCACTGGCCCCACTTTGTGCGCAACCTCTCCGAGCAGTTCGAGGCGCGAGTCTCGATGGTCGAGGTGGTCAAATCCCCCTCGCTGTTCCTGCAGGGTATGGAAGGCTCACGCATGCCCATTGCGGTGGCCCACGGTGAGGGGCGCGCCGAGTTTGCCGAAGGGGTCGACCCGAGCGAGGCATTGCGCAACCACAGTGTGGCGCTGCGCTATGTAGACAACTACGGCGACCCCACCGAGATCTACCCGGCCAACCCCAACGGCTCGCCGCTAGGGATCACCGGCCTGACCAGTCGCGATGGGCGCTTCACCGTGATGATGCCCCATCCGGAGCGAGTGTTCCGCACCGTGCAGCACTCCTGGCACCCGGACGGCTGGGGCGAGGACGGCCCGTGGATGCGTATGTTCCGTAACGCCCGCACCTGGCTGGCTTGATGGCCGGGGTGGCGAATACCCCCACGGACGGCAAATGGTGGTTAACGGGATCCGCCGCGGCGCTGGTGCCGCTGTTGCTCGCCCTGTGGCTGGCCAGTCAGTGGGGCTGGCGTGATCCCGGTGTGCCCGAGGTGTCTGGCCTGCAAGCGGTGGCATTGGATTCCGCAGCCGAACTGGCCGTCTTGTTCAATGAGCATGGTTACCGCTGGCCGCCTGCCGAACCGGTACCCAGGCTATCGGTGCAGCAACTCCCCGCCGACCTTGCCCAGCAGACGATCCCGCGCAAAAAGGCGCTGTTCTTCAAAACCCTGTTACCGCTGGTGTTGGCGGAAAACCAACGTCTGGAGGAAAAACGTGCCTGGCTGGAGGGGCTGGATCTGCAGGGCCTCGCGGCGGACGAGGCGGAGCGTTTTGCGGTCCTACTGGAGCGCTACCGGATCGAAGACAGCACGCCTGCCGAGCAACGAGCCGCCCTGCTGCAGCGCGTGGACCGCGTACCGGTGGCCCTGGTGTTGGCCCAGGCCGCCAACGAGAGTGGCTGGGGCACCTCCCGCTTCGTGCGCGAGGCCAACAACCTGTTTGGCGAGTGGACCTGGCGCGCCGAAGAGGGGATCGCCCCGCGGATCCGTAACGCCGACTCGCGCCACTATGTGCGTCGCTTCGATAACCTGGATGCCTCGGTGCGCGCCTACATCTACAACCTTAATGTGGGCCATGCCTACGAAGAGCTGCGCACCTTGCGCGCCGCAATGCGTGCCGAGGGCTTGCGCCCTTACGATGCACAACAACTGGCCAGCGGGCTGGAACGCTACTCCGAGCGTGGCGAAGAGTATGTCACCGAGATCCAGCAGATGATCCGCAGCAACCGACTGCACCGCCTAGGGATGTTGGAGCTAAGTGCCCCTTAGCGAGCCTCGCTGCGATCTTAGCCGCTTGAGGTTGAGTCGTTATTAGTTCGGAACGGCACTCAATCGATATTCAGCCACTGCTGGCTGAACCAGTAAAAGCGCCCCTCCCCGGCGGGGGCGGTGCAGTTGTAGCGGCTGCGGCCTGGGCCAAGTTCGCGAGGGCTTTGTACTACCAACTGGATGGCACTGCGTTCGATCACCTCCAGCGCGGTGCCGTCGCCCAGGAAGCAGTTGGTGTGTGCGGCGACACCGCTGCGTTGAAAGCGCAGGGTCAGTTGCGGGGGATTGTTCTGTTCGATGCGTGGCTCCCAGGGCGCGAAGTCGTCCAATGGCATCGGCAGGCTGCGCACCCGTAGGGTGAAGCGCTCCATGGTGGCCCAGCTCTCTGCCATGGCATAGCGGGGCAGGGCGCGCCGGTCGCTGTGGCGTCCTATTACGCCGGAGTGTTGGCCAAAGGCCATGTAGCCCAACGCTTCGACGATGCCCGCCACGGTGCCATCATACTCACCATAGGGATAGGCAAAGAGCATCGGTGGCTCTACCCCCAGTTGTTGGCGCAGGTCTTCCTGGGCCTGAACGATCTCTGCACGGATCCGCTCTGCGCGCTGTTGCTCGTCTTCCCCCTGCTGGCGGCGTGGCAGATGGGGGTGGTTGACGCTGTGGTTGGCAAACTCCACCAGCCCACCGGCCTGCATCTTGCGCATCTGCTCCCAACTCATGACATCACTGCGTCCCTCATTACTGGCCCCGGTGGCGACAAACACCGTCATCGGCCAGCCGCGTTCACGCAGCAGCGGCCAGGCGATCTCTTTAACCGAGCGGTAGGCATCGTCGACAGTGATCACCACGGTGCGCGGCGGGATGGCTTGTTCCTTTTCCAGGGCCTTGGCCAGGCGGCTCAGTGGCCAGAGGTTGTAGTCGTTTTCCTCCAGGTAATCCAGGTGGGCCTTAAACTGCTCCAGACGCACGCTGGTGGAGGGGAAGCGATCCTCGGCAAAGCGGTGGTACATCAATACCACGGCGTGATCATCGGCCAGGGCGTAGAGCGGTGGCGTAAACAGATAGAGGCCCAGCAGGAGGGTAAGAAGTGTACGTTTCATGTCGCCATTGTAGCAGTCGCTGGCTACACCTTGCATTAGCCTATACGAGTCAGCATGATGTATGGGAGTATTTTCTATTAAGAGAGGTGGATAATGAGGAAGCTTGTGGCAGTGATGGCGCTCTTGATGGCCAGTGGGAGCCTGATGGCGGATGATTGGCGCCGTAGCGCCGATACCCAGACCAAGGTGGATAATCTGGTTTCGGTGATGCCCAATACGGCGCAGCTGATGATGTCTATTGGTGAGCGTTATCGCGACCTTTACTGGGCCGGTAAACTGGAGCGCTGGGAGTTTGCCGAGTACCAGAAAAAGGAGCTGATCGGTATTGTTAATCGCATGAAGACCACCCGTCCGGGGCGTGCCGAGGCTGCGGATATCTTCCTTGATGCGGGTTTTGAGGGGATGGATGCGGCCATCGAGCAGCGCGACTGGCAGCGTTTCTCCACGGCCTTTGAGAACATGCGCGCCCAGTGCATGGTTTGCCATGTGGACAGTGGTTATGGCTTTATCACTATTCCTGCAACTCCGTCCCGTAGTACTAATCTCGCTTTGGAGTAAGGGGACTTAGAAGCAGAAATAGACAATAAATAAAAAACCCGTTGCATGTGCAACGGGTTTTTTTGTGCTGCAACGGCCTCCTTGCCGTTGCTGGTTGGGGTGGTTTAGCCCCAGCTGTCGCTGGTGATGGCCGCGTACCAACCACGGGCGTAGTTGGCTTCCTGGGTACGAAACTCGCGGGATGCGTCCGCCGGGCTGACGCCGCCGGCCCCCTGCACACCCTTGATACTGCCATCGCTAAAGCGGTAGACCGCCGCCACGGTGATGCCGTAGTCGGGGGCGAGCAGGCTGTAGCAAGTGTTGGTGAGGGAGGGTGCTACAGGGTCGTCGCCGTCCAGGGCACGCACAATGGCGGCTGCGACCAGCTTGCCCTGGGTGTTGGCCGAGTGGCCAGACTTGGGCATCGCCCCAGCGATGCTGGCATCACCAATCACGTAGACATGCTCGTGGGTGCTGGAGGCGAAGGTCTGCTGGTTGACAGGGCACCAGCCGGTGTCGTTGGTCAGCCCCGTGTAGCGGGCGATGGCACCGGCCTGTTGGCGTGGGATGAAGTTGATCACATCACCCTTGAACTCGTTGAAGCCACCGTCCGAGTAGACCGTCATCTTTTGGGCATCGACCCGTTCCACCTGGCCGCCTTCGCTGCTGGGCACCCACTCGATCATGTCGCCGTAGAGCTCTTTCCAGCCAGCCATGAACAGGCCCTGCTTGGAGAAGGCCTCTTTGTTGTCGAGGATCAGGACCTTCGAGCGTGGCTTGAAGCGTTTGAAGTAATGGGCAGCCATGCTGGCACGCTCATAGGGGCCGGGGGGGCAACGGAAGGGGTTGCCAGGGGCGACGATGATGAAGGTGCCGCCGTTGGGCATGGCCTCCAGTTGGCGACGTAACAGCTTGGTTTGCGGACCGGCCTGCCAGGCGTGGGGCATCCTGGTCTCGGCGACTTCGGCACTGTAGCCCTCGGCGGAATCCCAACGCATGCTGATCCCTGGGGATACCACCAGCTTCTCAAAGCTGACGGTTTCGCCACTGGCGAGGGTGACGGTGTTGTTGGTGGTATCGATACCGGTGGCGGTATCGGCAATCACTCGAATACCGTAACGATCCTGTAGGGCACCGTAGGTTTGCGCGATGTCGGACATCTGGGCCAGTCCGCCGAGTACCCAGTTGCTGCCAAAACAGGTGTGATAGGTCGCCTTGGGCTCGATCAAGGTGACATCGATATCGTGGCCAAAACGCTTTAGGTATTTGGCGGCGGTGGCGCCACCAGGGCCACCACCGATGATGACAACCTTGCGACCATAGCGACCGGTGTGAACACTGGGCGATGTGCTACAGGCGGAGAGGGCGGCGGTGGCGCTACCGGCACCGACCAACTGAATAAATTTTCTGCGGGTAAATTGTGTCATGGTCATCCCCTTAGTTGAGCTTGCTCAGGTATGCGGAGATCATGCGGATCTCTTCATCGGTATAACCCCGGGCGTGGCGGTCCATTACGGTGGATGCGCGGGTGCCATCGCGGAAGGTCCTGAGCTGCATTTCCATGATCTCGGCGGGATAGCCGGCGATGCTGGGGATGGAGCCTGGACTTTTTCCATCGGTACCATGGCAGGCGAAGCAGGTGCTGGCGAGAACGGCGCTGCGAGAGGCCTCTGCAGCGGCCTGGGAGCTAATGAACATGCCCCCAAAGACGATCGCGGCCATCACCGGGATGCGGCGGGTAAATGTCATGTGGGTGTCTCCTCCGGTTGTTGGATATGCACTTTATTACGGCGGTGGGCTTGTTGCTCTCCTAATACCGCGTTAGCACCCCGCCTGCGGGGGGGGCACTGCCACGAGTATAGCCCTTCTTTAAGGACACCATGTTGTGTGATATCCGTCAACCATTGGGGAAGTGTGGCTTTAGCTTTTAGCTTGGGTGCTGATACGCTGATGCCACCAGGCCAAAAAGTCCTCCGCAGACATGGGGCGTCCAAGAAAATAGCCCTGGAATTCATTACAGCCCTTTTCCAGCATGAACTGTTGTTGTGCCGGTGTCTCTACCCCCTCGGCAATAACCTCCAGGCGCAGGCTGCGCCCCATGGCAATGATGGTGCTGGCGATGGCGGCCTCGTCGGCATCGTCGGGGATCCCCTGGACGAAGGATTTGTCGATCTTGAGACGGTCTATGGGCAGGCGCTTGAGGTAGCTGAGCGAGGAGTAGCCGGTACCAAAGTCGTCGATGGCCAGCAGAACCCCCAGTTCTTTGAGCTGTTCGAGGGTGCGGATCCCTTCGTCGGCGTGGCTGAGGACAAAGCCTTCGGTGATTTCCAGTTCCAGGCAGTGGGGCTCCAGCCCACTACTGTGCAGGATTTCTTCCACCGAGCGCACCAGATTGCCGTAGACGATCTGCCTACCGGAGATATTCACCGCCATGCGCAGTGCTATACCCTGCTGCTGCCACCTTTGGGCCTGTGCTGCCGATTCACGCAACACCCATTGTCCCAACTCCTCAATAAGGCCGGTCTCCTCGGCCAGGGGGATGAAGCGGTCGGGTGCGATCAAGCCTTTTTCCGGGTGCAGCCAGCGTACTAGTGCCTCAACCCCGACACAGACCTCATTCTCCAGGCTGGCCTGGGGTTGGTAGTGGAGTAGCAGTTCGCCACGTTCCAGTGCCAGACGTAGGTCCCGTTCCAGTTCGAATCGCTCAAGACTCAATTCGGTCAGCTCTGGGGTGTAGAACTGGTAGGTGTTGCGTCCGGTTTCCTTGGCACGGTACATCGCGGTATCGGCGTTGGTGACCAGGGTGTCGGCATTGTCGCCATCGTCCGGGTAGATGCTGATACCGATGCTGGCACCGATGAACAGTTGGTGGTGATTGATGATTACCGGCTCGGTGAGGGTGGTGAGTAGTTTTTGGGCTACGCTGGCGGCGTGTTGTGGATCGTGCAGCTCTTCCAGAATGATCAAAAACTCATCACCGCCGTGGCGCGCCACGGTGTCCTGTTCGCGAATCTGGCCACGCAGTCGCTCAGCAACCACCTTGAGCAATTCGTCGCCGATGGGGTGGCCGAGGCTGTCGTTGACGTTCTTGAAACGGTCCAGATCCAGAAAGAGTACCGCCAGCTTCTTTTTGCCGCGTTTCATGCGCTCCATGGCATTGAGTAGGCGATCCTGGAGCAGCAGGCGGTTGGGCAGGCTGGTGAGCAGGTCGTAGTGGGCCAGGTGCTGTATACGCGCTTCGGAGGCCTTTTGTCGGGAGATGTCGGTAAATACGCCGATGTAGCGCTGCGGCTTGCCCTGGCTATTGCGTACCACGCTCAGGTTTTGCCAGGCAGGGAATATTTCACCGTTAAGCCGCCGATACCACAGTTCCCCTTCCCAGCCATCCTCGGTATCCACCTGTTGCCAGATCTGTTCACAGATGTCGTCATCGAGCTGACCGTGGTCGATGAAATCTTTGAGTTGCTGGCCGCTGACCGATTCGCGTGTGCGTCCAGTGATATGGGTGAATGCCTTGTTTGTCTCCACGATGCGCCGATCCGTGCCCATGATCATGATCCCTTCCTGACTGCCCTCAAAGACGCTGGCGGCCAGACGCAGCTGTTCTTCGGTCTGGCGGGCACGGGTGAGATCCTGGATCCCCATTAGGATGCCGGTCGCTTCACCATTGCTGTCATGGATCACGCGGGTGGTCATCTCGACCGGGCGGTGGATCGGGTTGTCGGGATCGTCCGCGTCAAGGGTGATATTGATATCCTGACGCATGTGGCGAGCACGGCAGACCGGGCAGTTCTCGTCTTCACCGTGGGGGTGCATCAGCTGGGTGATGTCATGGCCGATGACCTTGTCCGCTGGCAGAGCCAGCATCTCGTACAGTGCCCGGTTGGCGCGCACCACCTTGTCTTCCAGATCGACCAGGAAGATCGCGTGGTCGAAGAAGTCCATCGCGTAGGACCATTCCTGAATGGATTGCAGGCGGCTCTGCTCGTCGGCAATGCGCTGGCTGACATCCCGCCCGATGGCGCGGATCCCGGTCACTCGACCATCCTCCAGCATGGCGCGGGCGTGGATCTCCAGGATCAGCGAGTGGCCGTTGGCGTGTCGGGTGTGTACCAGGAAGGGCATCGGTTCATCGGCCTGTTGCAACAGTTCGCGCAGCTGTTGCAGGGCGAGGGAATTGGCCTCTTCGTCGGGGATGATGCGGCTTTGGTGTAGCGGTAGCTCGGCGAGCGAGATCCCCAGCACCTGTTCGATCCCTGGGGTGGCATAGTGGATCGCGCCACGGGTGTCGAGGCGAAAGGCAAAACCGTGGGCCAGATCGAGCAGGGCCTGCTGCTCCTGAGTGACCTCACTGAGCCGACGCGAGCCTTCGATAACCTCTCGCGAGAGTGGGCGCATCATTCTGGCCGTGCCGATCAAGCCGATGGCCACCATCAACAGGATGGCCAGTAGTGGCAGGAACAACTGGCGCCGCGCCGGTTGATAGATGCTGCTATCCGGCAGGGTAATGATCAATTGCCAGCCGTTGATGCCGGGGATCGCCGCATAGTAGGCAAGTTTGTTGCCGTTGTCGGCCAGTCGGACCGGGAAGTGGGGGCTGGCGCGCTCCTCTAGCAGTTGCTGTGCCTCATCGGTATCCAGCCAGCCGAAGTCGCCACCTTTTTGCAGGGCGAGGATCCCACCTACTTGGTGGTTGTAGAGGTACTGGCTGATATCATTGCCGAAGGCCTGGTGTGTGGCCATCAGCGCGGCGAGCCCATCCATCTGAAACAACACCAGATCGGTGCCCACCTGGCTGCCGTCGCGCCCAATGATCGGGCTGCTGACCAGTAGGGTGTAATGATCGCCGCTGCGAAATGGTCCATGCAGGCGAGCAATGGGCAGGTCGAGATTGAGCCCCTGCCAGGGGAGATCTTCGGGGATCTCACCAATCGGTACGGCCGCTTGTTGGCTGGCATCCAAACGCAGCAGCCCCACCACATTGTCTGTTTGCCGGAGGGCGTCGGCCATGCGTGGCACGGTGTAGTCAATCAATGCCGTTAGCTCGATCTCCCCCCGATTATAGGCTTCCAACTGGGCACGGATCTGGGTGCGACTACTGAATTGCTGAGCCACATCGCGATATTTTTCCAGTAGCTGTCCCAGCGCCTGGGCCTGGCTGCGTACCTGAAAGCCCATCGCCGCCTCGTTGTGTTCGCGGCTGTGCTGGTAGAGCGGGATCGCCGTGGCTAGCCCGACTAACAGGCCAGTGATCACGATCCCCGCCATGGCAAGTAGCAGGATGTGACGTTGTAGCCCGTGGGCTTGGCGGATATTCACAAGGGATGACGTCCAGGGTGGGTGGAGTTGAACATAGAGGCATTATATAGAAATGTGACGCCAGTGCCATGATCTGCCCCGGGATCGTTTCAATCAAGCCCGGCGTGTATGGCTGGAATGCCGCCAGTGAGGGGTGCGCGCAGCCCTGTTAAGCGTTACGGACTGCGTTGTCAATATTACCTCTAGGCGCGGCCTCTGCTACTATCCTGCGCCTTGTCCGATTATCTACTCGCAGGAAGTAAACCATGTCCTTGCCCCCAATTCCCCAACGTATTGCTGATGAACTCCAAGTACGCCTGCCCCAGGTGGCGGCCGCCGTGGAGCTACTGGATGGCGGCGCGACCGTGCCCTTTGTTGCCCGATATCGCAAGGAGGCCACCGGCGG
>SLDE01000143.1 GCA_007125455.1 Ectothiorhodospiraceae bacterium | reverse complement strand
TGAGATTGTCACGTTCTGCCGGATTGAGTTGCCGCCAGCTGCTGCTGCGCCGGTTAAGCAGGGTCTCCCAACCCAACACCTCGCTCCAGCGGTGCAGCTGGGCCGGTTCCAGCCCGTCCTGGCGAAAATCGTGAAACTGGTAGTCGATACCGTGCTCGTCTAGCCACTTGCGGGCCTTCTTCACCGTATCGCAATTCTTGATTCCATAGAGCGTGGTCATGATCAAAAACCTATTACAACGCAGAGAACGCCGAGAAAACGTTCAGGCCTGGATGAGCCTTGGGCGCAGTATGATCCGGTATTGGACACCGAATTGAACACCTCCGCGAACTCTGCGCTCTCTGCGTTGAAATGATTATCAAATATCACGCAGCAGTTCGTTGATGCCGACCTTGCCACGGGTCTTTTCGTCGACCTTCTTGACGATCACTGCGCAGTAAAGGCTGTAGGAGCCGTCTTTGCTGGGCAGGTTGCCGGAGACCACTACCGAGCCGGCGGGGACACGACCGTAGTGGATCTCGCCGGTTTCGCGGTCGTAGATCTTGGTAGACTGGCCGATGTAGACCCCCATGGAGATCACCGCGCCTTCCTCAACGATCACCCCTTCGACCACTTCGGAGCGGGCGCCGATGAAGCAGTTGTCTTCGATGATGGTGGGGGCAGCCTGCAGCGGTTCCAGTACGCCACCAATCCCGACACCGCCGGAGAGGTGGACGTTTTTGCCGATCTGGGCGCAGGAGCCGACGGTGGCCCAGGTGTCGACCATGGTGCCGGAGTCCACAAAGGCGCCGATGTTGACATAGGAGGGCATCAGTACCACGCCGGGGGCGATGTAGGAGCCACGGCGGGCGGTGGCCGGGGGCACCACACGCACCCCGCCTTCACGGAAGTCGCGCGAGTTCATGTCGGCATACTTGGAGGGCACCTTGTCGAAGTAGTTGGTAAAGCCGCCCTTCATGAATTCGTTGTCATTGATGCGGAAGGAGAGCAGTACCGCCTTCTTCAGCCATTCGTTGACGGTCCACTGGCCGATGCCCTGTTGCTCGGCAACCCGGGCCTTGCCCGAATCGAGCAGGGCGATGGCCTCGTTGACCGCTTCCTTTACCTGCGGCTCGGCATTGCGCGGGGTGATCTCTGCGCGGTTTTCAAAGGCCTGTTCAATCACACTCTTCAGATCGTTCATTGTTACTCTCCTAAATAAAAAAGATTTCAACGCAGAGGTCGCAGGGGACGCGGAGAAATGACAGTGACAAAGGATAGGTAATGGTGTCCCTGGTACAAGGGAGCTTTTGCATCACTTGTGTTCTCGGCGATCGCTGCGTCCTCTGCGTTAAGACATTTCAATAAATTCCCGGATACGTTCCGCCGCTTCGATGCATTCGTCCAGTTCGGCCACCAGGGCCATGCGCACCCGGCCTGCGCCGGGGTTGCTGCCGTGGGCCTGCCGGGAGAGGTAGCTGCCGGGCAGCACGGTGATGTGTTGTTGGGCAAACAGCTCTCTGGCGAAGTCGGTGTCACTGCCGGGGGTCTTGGCCCACAGGTAGAAGCCGGCATCGGGGCGGCTGACCTCCAGCACGGGTTCGAGGATCGCCAGCACACGCTCGAATTTATCCCGGTAGATGTCGCGGTTGGCCCGCACATGGGTCTCGTCCTGCCAGGCCTTGATGCTGGCCGCCTGGGTGGGCGGTGGCAGGGCACAGCCATGATAGGTGCGGTAGAGCAGGAAGCGTTTCAATACCTCGGCGTCGCCGGCCACAAAACCGGAGCGCAGCCCCGGCAGGTTGGAGCGCTTGGATAGGGAGTGGAACACCACACAGCGGGAAAAATCATTGCGCCCCATGGCGGCGGCAGCTTGCAGCAGTCCGGGTGGGGGGGCCGCTTCATCGAAGTAGAGTTCGGAATAGCATTCGTCACTGGCGATGATGAAGTCGTGCTCATCGGCCAGGCGGATCAGCCGCTGCAGGTAGTCCAGCGGGGCCACCGCGCCGGTGGGGTTGCCGGGGCTGCACAGGTAGAAGAGCTGGCAGTCCTGCCAGACGGCATCCGGTACCGCGTCCAGATCGGGCAGAAAGCCATTTTCCACGCTGCAGTTGAGAAACCACGGTTCGGCCCCGGCCAGCAGGGTGGCCCCCTCGTAGATCTGGTAGAAGGGGTTGGGGCAGAGCACGCGGGGACGTGTTGCCTGGCGGTCCACTATCACCTGGGCAAAGGCGAATAACGCCTCGCGGGTGCCAGCCACCGGCAATACCTGGCTGGCAGGGTCCACTGCCGCCAAGGTGAAGCGCTGTTGCAGCCAGGCAGCGATGGTCTCCCGCAATTCGTTGCGCCCCTTGGTGAGCGGGTAGTTGGCCAGGGTATGCAGATGGCTAAGCAGCTCCTCCAGCACAAAGCCTGGCGGCTGGTGTTTGGGTTCGCCAATGGAGAGGGCGATATGAGGCTTGTCCGCTGGCACGATCCCCGCCTTGAGCTGGGCAAGCTTCTCAAAGGGGTAGGGCTGGAGTTTGTCGAGATCCGGGTTCATGGTGTCGTCTGACTGGATAACAGCGGGGCATTATAGGGTATTGTGAGGTGGGTATAAACCGCCATTACGCTATGATGCCATGGGTATTATCTATCTGGAGGTGTCATGACCGTTGTCGCGCTTCACCATATCAGCCTGATCGTGGCTGATACACAGCAGGCCTTGGGCTTTTACCGGGATCGGCTTGGCCTGCCCGAGATCCCTCGGCCAGAACTGGGCTTTGCCGGTGCCTGGCTGGCCATTGGCGAGCAACAGCTACATCTGTTGGAGCTTGCCAACCCCGATCCCGTCGCTGAACGGCCCGCCCATGTGGGGCGTGATCGCCACCTCGCGCTGGCGGTGGATGACCTGGCGGGACTAAGCGCCAGCCTGACGGCGGCGGGGGTGGCCTGCACCGCCAGCCGTTCCGGGCGTGAGGCGGTGTTTTGCCGCGACCCGGATGGTAACGGGGTGGAGTTGATCCAGGTTTAGCCGCCCGACTGACGGCGCACGTCGACGTAGAGGGTCAGGCGCTGGCCCGGTTGCAGGTAGCGCTGGCCTTCAAGGTTATTCCAGCGTCGCAGACTGGCCACATCGACCCGAAAGCGCTGCGAGATCGCTGCCAGCGAGTCGCCATTGCGCACGGTATAGCCGATCCGTTGGGTGGTGGAGCGCTCGAAGGGGTGAACGAAGTTGGCCGGGTTGATGGTGCCCAGGCGGTCCTCGGCCTGGCGGGCCCAGATCACCAGGGTACGACCGGGTCGCAGGGTGTCGCGCGGGGCCATGCCGTTCCACTGGGCCAGTTGCTGGATCCCGACGCCATACTGGCGGGCGATCCCCCACAGGGTGTCACCTTCGCGTACCCGGTGTTCGATACGCTGGCCCTGGCGTTGGCGGTTCTGCTGGGCCTCCAAGCGCTGGCTGGCGCTCAGGCGGTAGCGTTCCAGATCGGTGCGCGCCACCGGGATGATCAGCTGCTGCCCCACCCGAATGGTATTGCCGTTGAGCTTGTTTACCTCACGGATCAAGGCCACCGTGGTGTTGTGGCGACGGGCGATGGGGCCGAGGGCATCACCGCCTTGCACCCGGTAGCGGGTCCAGTGGATACGTTCCTGAGCGGGGTAGTCGGCCAGGTTTTGCTGGAATTGCTCGGCGACCGACAGCGGCACCATCAGGTGGTGCGGGCCATTGGGGTCTGTGGCCCAGCGATTGAAGCCGGGATTGTAGAGGTAGATCTGCTCAATGGTCAGTCCTGCCAGCTCGGCGGCCAGATCCAGGTCGATCTGGGAGCCTACCTCAATACGGGCGAGGTAGGGTTCATCGCTGATGGTGGGCAGGTACTGGCCATAGGCCGGCGGATTGGCGATCAGGTTGCTCAGTGCCAATAGCTTGGGCACGTAGGCCTGGGTCTCCCGTGGCAGGCTGAGTGACCAGAAGTCGGTAGGTTTGCCCGCCGCCTGATTGCGACGGATGGCGCGGCGCACGGTGCCTTCCCCGGCATTGTAGGCGGCCATTGCATGCAGCCAGTCGCCATCAAAGAAACGGTTGAGGTAGGCAAGGTACTCCAGTGCGGCGCGGGTGGATTCACCAACATCACGCCGCCCGTCGTACCACCAGGTTTGCTCCAGGCCAAAACGTCGCCCGGTGCCGGGGATGAATTGCCAGATCCCTGCCGCCCGGCCATGGGAGTAGGCAAAGGGCTGGAAGGCGCTCTCGATGACCGGCAGCAGGGCCAGCTCCATCGGCAGCTCGCGGGCGTCGATTTCTTCGACGATCAGGTGCATATACGGCTCGGCACGTTCGGCCACCCGTTCCATGTAGCGCGGGTGGCGTTCATACCAGGCCAGCTGGCCGTCGATGCGTTCGTGGATGTGTCCTTGTAGTTCGAAGCCGTCACGGATCCGTTGCCACAGGTCGTAGGGCTGCTCGCAAGGCTCGATGGGGGTGGTGCTGGCAAGCGCCACCGGCTCGATCTTGGCTTCCTTGGCCTGTGCCATTTCGTTGGCGGTCGGTTCTTTAGCCGCTTCTTCCTTGGGTGGGTTGAGGACACAGCCGCCGAGACTAAGCAGCAAGAGGGGGAGGGTGAGGTAGGCGAGTCGTTTCATGGGCGACATTATCCCCGGGGTGAGTGCTTCAGTCCAGCGCGTCTTTCCAGCGTCGTACCACGGCGAAGACTTCGGCGGGACTGTTCAGCGCTTGTCCGGACCAGGCCGCCGCAGCTTGTTTGAGGCTGGCTTCCTCACTGCGCAGGAAGGGATTGGTTTGCTTTTCCCGTTTCAGTAGCGAGGGTACAGTGTCCTGGCCGCGTTGGCGCAGGTGGATCACCTCTTCCAGGCGGGCACTGATCTGGGCATTTTCCGGTTCGGCCACGGCGGCAAAGCGCAAGTTTGCCTCGGTGTACTCGTGGGCGCAGTAGATCAGGGTCTGGTCGGGCAGGGCGCGGATCTTCTCCAGCGAGGCGTGCATCTGTTCTGGGCTGCCCTCGAATAGCCGCCCGCAGCCAGCGGCGAACAGGGTGTCGCCGCAAAACAAGGCCCCGTGGCCCAGGTAGCAGATATGGCCCCGGGTGTGGCCCGGGGTGTCCAACACCTCCAGACGCAGCCCACAGCCTGGCAGCTCGACCACATCCCCTTCGCTCAGCGGATCGCTGAGCTGGCGGATCTTCTCCTTCGCCGGGCCGTAGACCGGCATCGGGTAGCGCGCCAATAGCTCGGCGATCCCGCCGGTGTGATCGCCATGGTGGTGGGTGATCAGGATCGCCACCGGCTTGAGGCCTTCTTGTTTGATTCGTTCGATCACCGGCTCGGCATCGCCGGGATCGACGATGGCCACCTCCGGGTGGCCCTGACAGCCCAGTAGCCAGATATAGTTGTCGTCGAAGGCGTGTATGCTGCGAACTTCCATCATGGGTCAAAACCTGTATGCTTGCAGGAAGGAACACCATACATCAGAAGCCAAGAGCGGAAAACCATCCCCGATGAATCGTCTGTTGCGTGCCTACCGTTGCCGTGACCTGGCTGCCGCCCGTAGCGAGCTGAGCCGGTGGTTTACCCAGCCACTAGGCCAGGCCTGGCATACGCAAGAGCAGCGGCTACTCAGTGAGTTGCTGGATGCCTACTTTGGTTACCACCTGCTACAAGTGGGTAGGCCGCAGGGCGAGGGGCTCTGTAGTGCCTCGCGGATCCCCCATCGTATCGTGTTGGTGGATGAGCTATCGCCGGGCTCCCTGGCGGGCGAGTCCGTATTGCTCGCCAGGGGAGAGCAGCTGCCGCTGGAGAGTGGTTCGGTGGATGTGGTGGTACTGCCTCACACCCTGCCGTTTGCCGAGCAGCCCCACACACTGTTGCGTGAGGTGGAGCGTGTGCTGATCCCGGAAGGACGGGTGATCATCCTCGGCTTCAATCCATGGAGCCTGTTCGGATTGCGCCGCCTGCTGCTAGGCTGGCGTGGGCAAGCCCCTTGGTGCGGTCACTTCTATAGCGGCTTTCGGGTGCGCGACTGGCTCAGCCTGCTGGGGTTTGACAGCCAGGGTCAGCAGCATTACTTTTACCGCCCCCCGCTATCGCGTCACGGCCTGTTACAGAGGTTGGCCTTCCTTGAACGCTGGGGTGCACGCCTGTGGCCCATCCTGGGTGGTGGGTACGTACTGGTCGCGCGCAAGCGGGTGACGACCCTGACCCCGATCCGTCCGCGCTGGCGTTCGCGACGGTTGATTAATGTCGGCCCGGTAGAGCCGACCGCAAGACGAGAGCGTTCATGAGCGGTAACGAACACGACACACTGGTGGAGATCTATACCGATGGGGCCTGTCGGGGAAATCCTGGCCCCGGTGGCTGGGGGGCGCTGCTGCGCTACCGAGGCCATGAGAAAGACCTCTACGGCGGTGAGAAGGAGACCACCAACAATCGCATGGAGCTGATGGCTGCTATCCAGGCGCTGGAAAGCCTCAGCCGCCCCTGCCAGGTGCGCCTGACTACCGATTCCCAGTACGTGATGAAAGGGGTGACCGAGTGGATGGCCAATTGGAAAAAGCGTGGCTGGAAGACCGCCGGAAAACAGCCGGTGAAGAACGTGGACCTCTGGCAGCGTCTCGACAAGGCCCTGGCACCACACCAGGTGCAGTGGGCCTGGGTTAAGGGCCATAGCGGCCACCCGGAGAACGAGCGCGCCGACGCGCTGGCCAATCGCGGCATCGACGAGTTATGAGGTTTTTTGCCACAGACGACTACCGGGATGGAGGCGGTTGGCGATGTCCGAAACTATCGTCCGGGGTAGCGAGAACACAGGGTAATAGGGACTTTTCCCACGGTGAACGCGGTGCCCTCTGTGGCGGATCTCTTTTAACAGGATAATCATATGCGACAGATCGTACTGGATACCGAGACCACCGGCCTGGAGTCGGCCAGCCACTATGTTATCGAGATCGGTTGTGTCGAGCTGGTGAATCGTCGTCTCACCGGCAACAACTACCATCAGTACGTTCGCCCGGAGCGTGAGGTGGGCGACTCGATCAACATCCATGGGATCAGTGACGAGTTCCTGCAAAGCAAGCCGCGCTTTGCTGAGATCGCGGGGGACTTTTTGGAATACCTGCGCGGTGCCGACGAGCTGGTGATCCACAATGCCTCGTTTGATATCGGCTTTCTGAACAAGGAGCTGGAGCGCAATAAAGTCCCGGTGACCGATTTGCGCAAGGCCTTCGGCATCCTCGATACCCTGGCGCTGGCCAAGCGGATGCATCCAGGGCAGAAGAATAACCTGGATGCCCTGTGCAAGCGCCACGGCATCAATAATGCCCATCGTGATCTGCATGGGGCGTTGCTTGATGCCGAGATCCTGGCCGATGTCTATCTGGCGATGACCGGCGGCCAGACCAGCCTCTCCTTGGGGAGTAGTGAAGAAGAAAGCCAAAGCCGTACCGGGATCCGTCGCCTTCCTGCCGAGCGCCGCCCGCTCAAGGTGGTGCGCGCCGAAGGGGCAGAGCTAGAGGCACACCGCCAGTGCCTGGCACGGGTGGACAAGAAGAGCGGCGGCGGCTGCCTATGGCGGGACGAGCTGCCCGCCACAGATAGCTAGCCCCTCGTCACTCGCTCCCCCGTATCTGGTATCTTCGCCCTGATACTTTTTTCCGTGGGGGTTACTGCCACGCCTGCAGCCTTGAGGCGGCATAGCGTGCCTGTTGGTTGTCCCCGGCCTGTTGCAGATAACGCTGGTAGTGGCGTGCTGCCGCCGGGCGGTTTTGCATGCTTTCATAGGAAACCCCCAGCAGGAATTGGGTGTTGGGGTTGCCCGGCAGGCGACGCTCGTAACCCTGGAAGGAGGCAACCGCCGCCTCCGGCTGATTGAGTGCCAGGTGGGTAACGCCTTTTAGGTGCAGCGCCTGCCCCTCTTCCGGGTAGGCCGCACGGGCCTGATCAAGATAACGCTGGGCCTCCTTTGGTCGTTCCTGGGCCAGTTGGCACTTGGCCATGAGTACCAGGCCACAGTAGTCTTCTGGCACCTGTTTTAGCGCCCGGTCGAAATGCTCTTCCGCCTGTCGATACTCCTTTTTGCCCATGTGCTTTTCCCCGGTTTGCATGGTCTTGATCGCCGGTTTGATCGCCCGCAGTGAGGCGGTGTTGTCCATGTAGCGTTCACGGCGCACATTACGCCCCATCGCCCCGCTGTGTTGTTCATTGGACTCGCGTACCGCCGTGCGATAGCGCTCATCGCTCATGGGGTGGGTGGAAAACATGGTTTCCAGCGCATTGGGTTGACGTTTGGACTCGCTCTGCAGCATATCCATCAGCTCTACCATCCCCTGGGGGTTGTGGCCCGCCTTGGCCATATACTCCAGCCCCAGTGAATCGGCCTCGCGTTCGTTTTCGCGGCTATAGTGGGCGAGCAGGGCAGTCGCACCGATCGCGCCGATGGCGTAGACCAGTTGATCACCACCGGGCAGCTTATCGCTGCGCGACGCGGCGATTGCCACCCCACCCAGCGCCAGTGAGGTGAGCATGGCCTGGGTCTGGCGTCTGGCGGTGTGGCGGGCGGTGACGTGGCCGGTCTCGTGGCCCAGCAAGGCAGCCAGGCTGGCCTCGTCCTCCATTTCCACCATGATGCCCCGGGTACAGGCCATGCTGCCACCAGGGAAGGTGTAGGCGTTGATGTAATTGGCGTTCACCACCTGGTAGGAGTAGGGCATGTGTGGGCGGTGGCTCACCTTGGCGATCCCCTGGCCGACCTCGCTCACATAGCGGTTAAGGGCCGCATCCTGGCTCACCCCGTAGTCGTTGGAGAACTGGTGGGGGGCGTGCTCCTTGTCCACCGCGATCTCCTGCGCCTCGGACATCAGCATCAGCCGTTGTTGCCCGGTCACCGGGTCAATCGCGCAGCCAACCAGTTGGCTGCCGACCAGGGTAGAGGCGGTCGAGGCCGAGGCCAGCCAGAGGAAATCACGGCGGGTCATTTGTCGCTTGAAAATCCTGCTCATTGTGGTGGCTCCATGTCTTGATAATGGGGTGATTATGCAGTAGCTAAGCCATTTTTACAGCAGTGGCGGTGTTTTGCCGCGCGGTTATTTCACTGCTATCTTTGCGTGTAGGACGAAAACTGGCAGCAATATGGTCACATCTACCATATAGTGTATAGCTGAGATGGACGATAATGCGCCATACTATACAATCAAATAACAATCTACCTGGAGGTAGTCATGACTCAGGCTGAACAAGCCAAGATTGAGCCACTCTCCCGTTGGGTCACCTTCCGCCTGGAAGACGAGACCTACGGTATTGATGTGATGCAGATCCGCGAGGTACTGCGCAGCCCGGAGATCTCGCCAGTACCGGGGGCTCCCTCCTACGTATTGGGGATCATCAATCTGCGCGGCAATGTGGTGGCGATCATCGACACCCGTAGCCGCTTCGGTCTTCCTTCCAAGGAGGAGATCGACGACGCCTCCCGTATCCTTATCCTCGAAGCGGGTGATTACGTGGTGGGGTTCCTGGTCGATAGTGTCAGCGAGGTTGCCGAGTTGCGTAATGACCAGATCGAGACCGCGCCGGATACCGGCAGTAGTGACTCTTCGCGCTTTATCACCGGCCTGTATAATCGCAAGGAGGGGCTGTTGATCCTGCTGGATGCTGACAAGCTGCTCAGCGACACCGAGCTGGCCGAGATCTCCAATATCTAAATTGCACACCCATCCATCTGAAGGTAGCGCCGTGACCGAATCCAACTCGACCAACCGTATGCGCGACAAGGACAACAGCGATCGTCTGGAGTTGCTGTTGTTTCATGTGGGGGGCAGCCAGCCCTTTGGTATCAACGTCCTCAAGGTCAAGGAGGTGATCCCCTGTCCCCGCCTGACCCACGTTCCCCACTCACATCCCGCCGTGGAAGGGGTGGCCCATCTGCGTGGTGAGCCATTGACGGTGATCGATCTTTCCATGTCCATCGGGCGTCCACCGTTGCAGACGGGCAAAGGTGAGTCGGCCTCGGTGATCATCACCGAGTTTAACCGCAGTATGCAGGGCTTTATGGTGCGCGCAGTGGATCGCATCGTGGTTTGCGACTGGAAGAATGTCTACCCACCGCCACGGGGTAGCGGCGTCTCCAGTTACACCACCGGGGTGACCGAGATCGAAGGCAAGCTGGTACAGATCCTGGATGTGGAGAAGGTACTGGGTGAAGTGGTAGGCCAGGATATCACGCTCTCCGCCGACGTCGTGGAGGGGGCGGGTGAGTTGCATGGCCGTCGGGTGATGGTGGTGGACGACTCCTCCCTGGCCCGTAACCAGACCGAACTTACCCTCGATAGCCTTGGCGTCAAGACGGTACTCGCCCGCGACGGTAAGGAGGCACTGGATCTGCTTAATCAATTAAACCAGGAAGGTTCCGAGGATGCGGTAGAGATGGTGATCTCCGATATCGAGATGCCCGAGATGGATGGCTACACCCTCACCAGCGAGATCCGCAAGTCATCGGTGCTCTCCAGCCTGTATGTACTGCTACACACCTCGCTCAACGGGGCGATTAATACCGAGCGTGCGGAAAAGGCAGGGGCCAACGCGGTATTGACCAAGTTTGTCCCCGAAGAGTTGGCCAAAGAGGTCAAAAAGGGCTTTGGGTTGTGAGTGGTGAGTGGGTAGTGGTGAGTGGTGAGTCTTGACATCTGTGATGTGGAGCCTGAATCTACCCACTACCCACTACCCACTACCCACTACCCACTACCCACTAAAAGCTCAGTTCTGCCAGTTTGATCCCAGGATCGTCGGTGGCGCTGATGCGGAAGCCCAGACGCTTGCACAGGGCGATCATCTTCTGGTTGTCGGCCAGGATCTCGCCGCTCATGCTGCGGAAGCCGCGATCCTGCGCCGCTTCGATCAGCAGCCCCAGTAGCTGTCCACCGATCCCCTTGTTCTGCCAGGCATCGGCCACCACCAGGGCAAATTCACAGCTCTGCCCGTCTGGGTTCATCACGTAACGGGTGACCCCCAACTCCACCTCCTTACCGTTCTTGTCCTGTACCGCGATCAGTGCCATCTCGCGGTTGTAATCCAGTTGGGTAAAGCGAACCAACATATCCGCCGTGAGTTCATTGACGGTCTGCATGAAGCGGAAGTAGCGCGACTGGGCCGATAGCTGACGCACAAACTCCTGCTCCATGTCGGCGTCTTCCGGGCGGATCGGACGTACCGTCATATTGGAGCCATCGGCCAGTTGGATCTCCTTGACCAGGTGGTGCGGATAGGGATGGATCGCCATGTGGTGGTAGGGATCCAGTGAGGGACTGGTATGTGCCACCACAATACGGCAGTCCAGCGACATCACCCCATTGGCGTCGGCGATCATCGGGTTGATATCCATCTCCTGGATCTGCGGCAGCTCACAGACCATCTCGGAGATCCGGCACAGGGCATCGACCAGTGCATCCATATTGGCCGCAGGCATATCGCGATGGGCCGCCAGCAGTTTGGCGGTACGGGTGCGACTGATCAGGTTGCGGGCGAGGAAATCGTTCAACGGTGGCAGGGCCACGGCACGGTCGCGCAGCACCTCCACCGCCGTACCACCGGCCCCGAAGGTGATGATCGGTCCGAACACCTGGTCGTGAGTGACCCCAATCAGCAATTCACGGCCATGACGGCTATTGTGCATGGGTTCCACCAACACCCCTTCGATCTCCGCATCCGGGGCCTTGCTTTGTACCTCGTCCCGTAGCGAGTTGTAGGTGCTGCGCACCGCCTGGGCATTGCTGATATTCAGGCGTACCCCGCCCACATCGCTCTTGTGGGTCAGTGTCTGAGAATTGATCTTCATCACCACCGGGAAGCCCAGGTTTTCGGCAGCCACCAGGGCCTCGTTGGCCGAGCGACAGTTGATCCCCATGGTCACCGGGATGGAGAAGGCGTGCAGGAGCGCCTTGCACTCCAGCGGGCTGAGCAGGGTGCGCCGCTCGGCCAGGGCACTTTCGATGATCAACCGGGCACCTTCGATGTCAGGTTCGCTGCGCTGGGCCAGCGAGCCGGGCACCTGCACCAAAAACTCCTGGTTTCGGGTGTAGTTGGCGAGGAAGGCAAAGGCGTCCACCGAAGACTCCGGGTTGGAGAAGGCCGGGATGTGGTTTTTGCTGAACAGCTCATTGGCACTACGCACATGGCCGTCCCCCATCCAGCAGGCCAGTACCTGCTTCTTGCTCTTGGCCTTGGCCTTAATCACCGCCTTGGCGCAGGCTTCCGGGTCGGTCATCGCCTGCGGGGTGAGCATCACCAACACCCCATCTACCTCCTTGTCCTCCAGGCAGGTCCGTACCCCCATCTCGTAGGTGGCATCGTTGGCATCGCCGAGCAGATCCACCGGATTGCCCTTGGACCAGTGCGGCGGCAGGTTGTCATCCAGGGTCTTGATGGTTTTCTCGGAAAGCTCCGCCAGCTCAACCCCCAGATCGGCGGCACGGTCGGTGGCCATCACGCCCGGTCCGCCGCCATTGGTGACAATGGCCAGGCGGTTGCCCCCCACACGGTTGGAAGAGGAGAGCAGTTCGGCGGCGGCAAACAGCTGCGAGATGCTTAGCGCACGCACCACCCCAGCCCGCTCCAGGGCCGCTTCGAATACATCGTCGTCACCGATCAGGGCACCGGTATGGGTGGTGGCAGCCTTGGAGCCGGCGCTGTGACGCCCGGCCTTGATCACCACCACTGGTTTCATCCGCGCCGCCACGCGTAGCCCGCTCATGAACCGCCGCGCATCCTTGATCCCCTCAATATAAAGCAGGATGCTCTTGGTCTCCGGGTCCTGGGCGAGGTAGTCGAGGATATCGCCAAAGTCGATATTGGCCGCATCCCCCAGCGAGGCGATCGCCGAGAAGCCGATCCCGCGTGTTTCGGCCCAGTCGAGGATGGCGGTACACAGCGCCCCCGACTGGGAGACCAGCGCCATCGAGCCGGGCAGGGCATCGTTCTTGCCGAAGGTGGCGTTCATCCCCACCTTGGGGCGGATCAGCCCCAGGCAGTTGGGGCCAAGCAGGCGCAACTGGTAGTTGTGGGCGATCTCCAGCATGCGCCGCTCCAGTACTGCCCCCTTGCCGTCACCTTCGCTAAAGCCGGCCGAGATCACGATGGCGGTGCGCACCCCGTGCTCACCACAGGCCTGGATGATGTCCGGTACGGTCTTGGCCGGGGTGCAGATCACCGCCAGGTCGATGGGGGCAGCAATGGCGCCAATGCTGGGGTAGCAAGGCATATCCTTGAGCGTCTCACGCTTGGGGTTGATTGGGTAGAGCTTGCCGTGAAAGCCGCTGGCGATCAGGTTTTCGAATACCAGGGTACCGACCGCATTGGGGCGGTCGCTGGCACCGAAGACGGCGATGGATTTGGGTGAGAAGAGACGATCAAGGTAATGCGGGCCCATAGGTGACTCCAGTTTATGGTGATACTATTAACGAACGATGGGCGTACGTTAATCCATGTAGAACAGCGTGACCCCATATCCTAGCCATAACCAGCGGACAGGGCCAATGACAATTGCATTTATTTCCCATTCTGCCTGCCTAAAGCACGATTTGGGAGAGGCACACCCCGAACACCCGCGTCGCCTGCAGGCGATCAACGACCATCTGATCGCCACCGGGCTGGATCTGGCCTTGCGCCACCACGATGCCCCTGAAGCCAGTCGCGGCCAGCTGCAACGGGTGCATGATAAGCTCTATATCGATGAATTGTTCGCCAAATCCCCAGGCGAGGGGGTGGTGTGGGTGGATCCGGATACCGGCATGATGCCCGACACCCTACAGGCGGCACTGCATGCCGCCGGTGCGGCGGTGCTGGCCACCGAGCTGGTACTGGACGACAAGTCCGATCAGGCCTTTTGCGCCGTGCGCCCGCCCGGCCACCACGCAGAACGCCATCGGGCGATGGGCTTCTGTCTGTTCAACAACGTGGCGGTGGGTGCCGCCCATGCCATGGCCGAATACGGCGTGGAGCGCTTGGCCATCGTCGACTTTGATGTCCACCATGGCAATGGCACCGAGGATATCTTTGCTGAGGACGAGCGGGTGATCCTTTGCTCGACCTTTCGCCACCCCTTCTACCCCTTCACCGGTACCGAACGGGAGTCCGAGCGACTGATCAATAGGCCCCTGGCGGCCACCAGCAAGAGCGCGGACTTTCGTGAGGCCGTTTCCGCCCACTGGTTGCCGGCCCTGCGCAAGTTCAAGCCGCAGATGCTCTTTATCAGCGCCGGTTTCGATGCCCATTTGGCTGACGACATGGGGGGCTTGAGCCTGTTGGAGAGTGATTACCAATGGGTTACCAGCGAGCTCAAACAGATGATGATCGAATGCAGCGGTGCGGCGCGCATTGTTTCGGTGTTGGAGGGGGGCTATGAGACCGGTGCCCTGGCCCGTAGCGTCGCGGCACACCTCAATGCCCTGCTAGACTAAAGGGGCAAGGGACAAGGGACAAGGGACAAGGGACAAGGGACAAGGGACAAGGGACAAGGGACAAGGGGCAAGGGAGAAGGACGTAGGGCGCGGTGAGCTCTGCGAACCGCAGCGTTAAATTGGCCCGATGAGCGCTTCTATCTTCAG
>SLDE01000211.1 GCA_007125455.1 Ectothiorhodospiraceae bacterium | reverse complement strand
CGCTGTGGTTGTTTAACCGCAAACATCGCCATGGCTATTGGAATACGGTGGATTTTATCGCCCCATTGGTCACCATCGGTCTGGGGGCCGGACGGCTGGGCAACTTCATCAACGGTGAGTTGTGGGGCAAGGTGACGACCCTGCCGTGGGGGATGGTGTTCCCCTATGCCGGTCCAGACCCTCGCCATCCTTCGATGCTCTACCAGTTCTTTCTCGAAGGGGTGCTGCTGTTTGCTATCCTGTGGTGGTTCTCCAGCAAGCCGCGCCCCACCTTTGCGGTATCGGGGATGTTCGCGCTGTTTTATGGCATCTTCCGCTTTGCGGTGGAGTTCGTGCGCGAGCCCGATGCCCACATCGGCTATTTGGCCTTCGGCTGGTTCACCATGGGGCAGGCGCTCACGCTGCCACTGATGGCGGTCGGTATCCTGTTGCTGTGGCTGGCCTATCGTGGACCACAGGGCGGGGCCGCAAAGGCAAAACCGTAACAAGACGAGGTAAGCAATGCGTCAATATCTGGAGCTGATGGAGCATGTGCTCAATCACGGTACCGACAAGTCGGATCGTACCGGCACCGGCACCCGCAGTGTGTTTGGTTACCAAATGCGTTTTAACCTCGCCGAGGGCTTCCCGGTGGTCACCACCAAAAAGCTCCACCTGCGTTCCATCATCCACGAATTGCTGTGGTTCCTGCGCGGTGACACCAATATCGCCTACCTGAAGGAGAACGGGGTCCGGATCTGGGACGAGTGGGCCGATGAAAATGGCGAGCTGGGGCCGGTTTACGGCCACCAGTGGCGCTCCTGGCCCAGTCCAGACGGCGGCCACATCGATCAGATCGCCCAGGTAGTCGAGCAGATCAAGCGCAACCCCGACTCGCGCCGCCTGATGGTCTCGGCCTGGAATGTGGCCGAGGTGGAGAAGATGGCGCTGCCCCCCTGTCATTGCCTGTTTCAGTTCTATGTGGCCGATGGCAAGCTCTCCTGCCAACTTTACCAGCGTTCGGCGGATATCTTTCTGGGGGTGCCGTTTAATATTGCCTCCTACGCGCTGCTGACCATGATGGTCGCCCAGGTGTGCGATCTGCTGCCGGGCGACTTTATCCACACCCTGGGCGACGCCCACCTCTACAGCAACCACCTGGAGCAGGCGCGGCTGCAGCTTGGCCGTGATCCTTATCCCTTGCCAACAATGCGGATCAATCCCGAGGTAAAAGACCTGTTCGCCTTTACCTTCGACGACTTTGAGCTGCGCGACTACCAGTTCCACCCCCACATCAAGGCAGAAGTCGCGGTATGAATCCCTCCACACTCCTGGGCATGTTGGGCGGTATCGCCCTGATCGTACTGGCGATCGTGATGACCGCCAGCGATGTGAATGCCTTTTGGAATCTGCCTGGCCTGGCGGTGGTACTGGGTGGCACCATTGCGGCCACCCTGCTGGCCTATCCGCTGGGGGAGGTGTTGCGGGTGTTTCGTACCTTCGTGGTGGTACTGCGCAATGAGCGGCTCTACACCGAGGCGGATAAAAAGGAGCTGGTGCAGGTGGCACGCCACTGGTTCCAGGGCGATCTGGCCGCGATCGAGAGCCGCCTGGACACCATCCGCAACCCCTTCCTGCGCAATGGGGTGCAGATGATCATCGATGACCTGCCCCATGAGGACATCGCCGAGATGTTGCAGTGGCGTATCGCCAAGCTGCGCGCCACCGAGGCGGCCGAGGCGCAGATCTACCGCACCATGGCGCTGTTTGCCCCCGCCTTTGGCATGCTCGGTACCCTGATCGGTCTGATCAACATGCTCCACGGCATGGAGGGGAGCGACTTTGAGCGCATCGGCATCAATATGGCACTGGCGATGATTACCACCCTCTACGGCGTGGTACTGGCCAACCTATTGTTCAAACCCATCGCCATCAAGCTGGAGCGACGCACCGAGCAGCGGGTGGTGCTGATGAACATGATCTCCGAAGGCCTGCTGCTGATGGCCCGTGGCCACAGCCCGGCCCATATTCGTGAGTTTTTGCGTACCTTCCTCGCCCAATACGAGGATGAGCTTTACATGCCGGCACAGAAGACCCCCCGCAAGGCCAAGGGCAAGCCATGAACGATGAATCGCTGCGTGAGTCCATCCGCCGCGAGAACGCCATGTTGCGCGAGTCGGCCCACGGCGGGCTGCTGCGCCGTTTGGGCAGTGGTGCCCGCCTGCCGGTGGATACCACCCGTGACGAGGGCGGTGAATCCTGGTTGATGACCTACCTGGATCTGATGACCCTACTGCTGGTGCTGTTTGTGCTACTGCTTGCCTACGCCGATCGCGGCGGCGAAGCCTATGAGCAGATCACCCGCTCGATGTCCGAGGCGGCGCGCCACGGCGAGCAGTTGATCGAGCCCATCCTGCTGGAACCCGCCCCGGGTGCCCCCATTCCGATCCCGGTAGAAGAGCCGGGCGATCCACGTTTTGACGAGCTGGCCGATACGGTACTGGAGGGGATGCAGCAGGATCTGCTCTCCCAGTTCAGCGAGGCGGGGATGGACAGCGGGGTGGAGATGATGCTGCGCGAGGGGCAGTTGGACATCCAGCTAAGTGAGCAGATCCTCTTCGCCAGTGGCGAGGCACGTCTACGCCCCGAGGCCTCCCGCGCCCTGACCCCCATCGCCGATGTGCTGCGCCAACAGCCCTATGATCTGACCGTCGAGGGACACACCGACAATATCCCCATCGCCACCCCGTTGTTCCCTTCCAACTGGGAACTTTCCGCCTCGCGTGCCAGCTACGTGGTGCGTTTTTTGATCGATCAGGGGATCAACGCCGAACGGTTGCGGGCGGTGGGTTACGCCGATACCCGCCCCATCGGCGAAAACGCCACCGCCGAGGGACGTGCCAAGAACCGTCGCGTCACCCTGGTCATTCACCAACAACACCAGCAGGACCCGCCATGAGCCCACGCCTTTCCCTGATCGCTGCGATGGCCGATGACCGCGCCATCGGCATCGACAACCAACTGCCCTGGAAGCTGCCCGAAGACATGAAGTGGTTTCGTCGCCACACCCTGGGCAAGCCGGTGATCATGGGGCGCAAAACCTTCGAATCCTTCGGTGGCCGTCCGCTGCCGCAGCGCAGCAACATCGTCATTACCCGCGACACCGACTACCGCGCAGAAGGGGCCGTGGTGGTACACGATATCGACGCGGCCATCGCCGCCGCCGGGGAGGTGGAGGAGGTGATGATCATCGGTGGCGAGTCCTTCTACCGTCAGATGCTGCCTCGCGCCGAGCGCTTCTACCTCACCCTGGTACACGGCCAGTTCGCCGCCGACGCCTGGTTTCCCGAGTTTGATATCTCCCAATGGAAAGAGCTTAGCCGTGAAGCGCATGGGGTGGACGAAAAGAACAGCCACGCCTGCACCTTCCTGGTGTTGGAGCGGGTGTAAGCCCGCGGCGGCGCACGCTTTGCACCGGGCTTTGTTCGCTCGTGAGGCGCTTGCCCTGAAAAGATAACTACACTACGGTTAACGCCGACACAAGAAAAAGGCAATGCCACACCACTCAAGGAGGAAGGATGGGGGTAAGCACACGAAACCACGAACCACACCGACGCTATAAACAGGGTAAACGCCTCAGCAAACATCACTTGCTTGAAAGGCTAAAGGTCTCTCATTCCCCCCTTAAGCGCGACATCGATCTCCCGCGACACCACTTTCCTCCGCCACTCGAATGCGAGCGCAGTGAAAACCGCCACTTCTACAGCCTAATCCACGGCCAATTCGAATCCTCCCTCGATCGCCACATCGGCACCGGCTTTAGCGGCAACAGCGACGAATGGGCTGCACTGCGCTTCACCGAACACGCCGCCCGCTGGGTGGCCGACGCCCAATGACACCCCAAACCGATCGGCCAACGGCACGACGACAGCTACGAAGTGTACCTGCCCTATGCCAACCCCACCGAAGTGGTGATGGAGATCCTCAAATGTGGGCCGGAAGTGGTGGCAATTCTTGGGGAGGAAGTCATTAAGCGACTGATTGCCGCGTTGGAAAAAATCAGGGTGGTGCATAGGGTGAGTGGGAGCTTGGCTCATTATATGGGCTTAGTGGGTGGTAAGCTTAAAAAAACAGCGATAGGATGCATGTACCTTGTGAGTGTCATGTGAATGAAAGCTCGGAGATACACGGTGACAGGTGAGTTGCATGGGCAGATGGTT
>SLDE01000090.1 GCA_007125455.1 Ectothiorhodospiraceae bacterium | reverse complement strand
CTGGATGCCGTGGTCGATATGCAGGGCTCGAAGGGGGGATGGCAAGCGGGTACGCAGCGATGCCAAGGCGTGCAACAGCACCGTGGAGTCCAGCCCGCCACTGAGCGCCACGCAGTAGCCCGAGGCTGCAGGCAACTCACGCAGCGTGGCAAGCAGGGTTTTCGGGCAAAACGACATAGGGGATCAACCGCAAAGGAATGAGGATATTTGTCACGCAGGGCACAGAGAAAGCCCGCTGTTTTCAAACCGTTGTTTCGGGCGACGGTTTCTCTGTGCTGTTGGTGCCCTGCGTGGCAAATCCGTTGTTATTCCCAAGCCGTTCTTCGCAAGAACGGCCTATCACTTCACCTCAAAGTTGCCGAAGGACATCAGCCGCTGGTAGCGCTGGCTGAGCAGTTCGTCCAGGGGTAGGCGGCCCAGTTCGTCCAGGTTGGCCACCAGCGCCTGGCGCAGGGAGTCGGCCATCGCCTCGGGGTTACGGTGGGCACCGCCCAGTGGTTCGTCGATGATCTGGTCGATCAGCCCCAGCTCCTTGAGACGCGAGGAGGTGATCCCCAAGGCCTCGGCGGCGTCGGCGGCACGTTCGGCGCTCTTCCACAGGATGGAGGCGCAGCCCTCGGGGGAGATCACCGAGTAGGTGCTGTATTGCAGCATCATTACCCGATCGCCCACACCGATGGCAAGCGCGCCGCCGGAGCCGCCTTCACCGATCACGGTGCACAGGACCGGGGTGCGTAGTTTGGACATTTCCAGCAGATTTCGGGCAATGGCCTCGGACTGGCCACGCTCTTCTGCCCCCACGCCGGGATAGGCACCGGGGGTGTCGATAAAGGTGACGATGGGCAGCTTGAAGCGCTCCGCCATCTGCATCAGGCGTAGCGCCTTGCGATAGCCCTCGGGGCGCGGCATGCCGAAATTACGGTAGACCTTCTCCTTGGTATCGCGGCCCTTCTGCTGGCCGATCACCATCAGCGGACGATCGTCCAGGCGCGCTACACCACCGATAATGGAGGGATCATCGGCATAGGCGCGGTCTCCGTGCAGTTCTTCAAATTCGGTGAACAGGCGACTGATGTAGTCCTGGGTGTAGGGGCGCTGTGGGTGGCGCGCCAGTTGCGAGACCTGCCACGGGGTCAGGTTGGAGAAGATGGACTCGGTCAGGCTCTTGCTCTTGGCCTGCAGGCGTGCGATCTCATCACCGATATTGATCTCGGCGTCGTCGCCCACATAGCGCAGCTCCTCGATCTTCGCCTCCAGTTCGGCGATGGGCTGCTCAAATTCGAGAAAGTTCATATCCATGGGAGTTGGCCACTCATTTTGTATTCAGGGCTGTTTGGCGGCGATTATACGCGATCGCAACGCGCTTTGTCCCGGCCAGTAAACACGAAGCAGTGATTGGGGCAGTGGCAAGTTGAAAGATACAAGTTGATCTTGCCACTTGCCACTTCCCACTTGCCACTATTTTAGTATTCCACCCACACCGCTTCTTCGCCGAGCAGTTGGCGCAGGCGCGCCAGCAGGGCATCGTTGGGGCGCACCCGCCAGGACTCCCCCATCGCCAATTCGGCGCTGGCAGTGGGGTTACGGTAGCTGAGGCGGATCGGGCTGCCCCCCTCGCGAAAGGCCTCCAGAGTATGGGCCAGGGTGGGGATAAAGTCGCCCTGCAACTGCGCCTGGCTCAGCTTTAGGTGCAGACCACGGGCGAAGTGTTCGCGGGCCCGCTCGATGTCGTAGACCTCGCTGCCGCGCATCACCAACCCACCGGCGTAGTCGTCGTGGCGCACTTCACCCTGCACCACGATCACCTTGTCGCGGATCAGCAGGTCTTGAAAGCGCGCGTAGCTCTCGGCATAGAGGGTCACCTCGATGCGCCCACTGCGGTCGTCCAGGGTGACGATGGCCCACTTGTCGCCGCGCTTGTTGGGGCGCACCCGCAGGCCGATGATCAACCCGGCGATGGTGTAGACCTTGTTGCGGGTATCCTGCAGGTCGGCGATGGGGCAAGTGGTAAAGCGGCGCAGCTCGGCCATGTACTGGTTGATGGGGTGGCCGGTGAGGTAGAGCCCGAGGGTCTCTTTCTCCCCCAGCAGGCGGGTATCGTCGTCCCAATCGGGCAGCGGATCGAAGCTGGTGGGGCAGTCGGGCAGGCTGGCGTGTTCGGCGAAGCCAAACAGGTCGCCCATGCCCACGTCACGATTCTTGGCATCCTGCTCGGCCAGGCGCAGCGCCTGGGACAGGGTGGCCATCAGAGTGGCACGATTTGGGCCGAGCTTGTCCAGCGCCCCAGCACGCACCAGGGATTCGAGCACCCGCCGGTTGGCCTTTTTGGTGTCCACCCGACGGCAAAAATCGAACAGATCGGCAAACGGGCCGTTGGCCTGCTGCTCCTGCACGATCCCCTCGATGGCACCCTCGCCTACCCCCTTGATCGCCCCCAGACCATAGACGATGGCCCCCTCTTCGTCGACGGTGAACTTGTACGCGCTGGCGTTGACCGAGGGCGGCACCACTTTGAGCCCCATCTGGTGGCACTCTTCGATCAGGGTGACCACCTTGTCGGTGTTGTCCATGTCGGCGGAGAGCACCGCCGCCATGAACTCGGCCGGGTAGTGGGTCTTGAGCCACAGGGTCTGGTAGGAGACCAGCGCATAGGCGGCTGAGTGGGATTTATTGAAGCCGTAACCGGCGAACTTCTCCATCAGGTCGAAGATGTAGGTGGCGGTTGCCTCCTCCACCCCGCGCTCCACTGCACCGGTGGTGAAGATCTCGCGCTGCTTGGCCATCTCTTCGGGCTTTTTCTTGCCCATCGCGCGGCGCAGTAGATCCGCCCCGCCGAGGGAGTAGCCGGCCAGCACCTGGGCGATACGCTGCACCTGTTCCTGGTAGAGGATGATCCCATAGGTGGGGCTAAGCACGGGCTCCAGATCCGGGTGGGGATACTCCACTGCGGCGCGGCCGTGTTTGCGGTTGATAAAGTCGTCCACCATGCCCGATTGCAAGGGGCCAGGACGGAACAGCGCCACCAGGGCGATGATGTCCTCGAAGCAGTCCGGCTGCAGGCGGTTGATCAGATCCTTCATACCGCGCGATTCGAGCTGGAAGACGGCGGTCGTCTGGGCCTTTTTCAGGGTGGTGAAGCTGGCCCGATCCTCCAGCGGGATCAATGCGATGTCCGGGCACTCGCTCTCATCCTTGCCCTGCAGGCGCAGCGCGGTACGGATGTTGTTCAGTGCCCAATCGATGATGGTCAGGGTACGCAGGCCGAGGAAGTCGAACTTCACCAGCCCGACCGACTCCACGTCATTCTTGTCGAACTGGGTGACGATGCTCTCGCCCCCCTCTTCACAGTAGAGCGGAGAGAAGTCGGTCAGATCGCTGGGGGAGATCACCACCCCCCCGGCGTGCTTGCCAGCGTTGCGGGTGATCCCCTCCAGTTGCAGGGCCATGTCGATCAACCCCTGCACCTCTTCGTCGTTGTCGTAGCGATCCTTGAGGTCCGGCTCCTGCTCCAGCGCCTTGGTGAGGGTCATGCCGATCTCGAAGGGGATCAGCTTGGCGATGGTATCCACAAAGCCGTAGCCGTGGCCGAGCACACGCCCCACATCACGCACCACCGCCTTGGCCGCCATGGTGCCATAGGTGATGATCTGGGAGACCTTCTCACGTCCGTAGCGCTGGGCCACGTAGTCGATGACCCGGTCGCGGCCCTCCATGCAAAAATCGATATCGAAGTCGGGCATGGAGACACGTTCGGGGTTCAGGAAGCGCTCGAACAGCAAGTCGTAGGCGAGCGGGTCGAGATCGGTGATGGTCAGCGCATAGGCCACCAGCGAACCGGCCCCGGAACCGCGCCCCGGTCCTACCGGGATAGCGTTGTTTTTGGCCCACTGGATAAAGTCGGCAACGATCAGAAAGTAGCCAGGGAAGCCCATCTGGATGATCACATCCAGTTCCATCTCCAGGCGCTCATCGTAGGCCTTGCGCCGTTCGGCAAAATCGGGGGCCTGACGATCGAGTAGCACATCGAGGCGTTTTTCCAGCCCCTCGTGGGAGAGCTGGCGGAAATACTCGTCCATGGTGAGCCCTTCCGGCACCGGGAAGTCGGGCAGGAAGTACTCATCCAGGGTCAGTTCCAGATTGCAGCGGCGGGCGATCTCGACGGTATTTTCCAGCGCCTCGGGGATATCGGCGAACAACTCGGCCATCTCCTCGGGG
>SLDE01000087.1 GCA_007125455.1 Ectothiorhodospiraceae bacterium | reverse complement strand
TGGACCTATGAAAACATCGACTACATGCGCGGCCAGCTCAAGCGCCTGGGCTTTGGCTACGACTGGTCACGCGAACTGGCCACCTGCCACCCGGAGTACTACCGCTGGGAACAGTGGCTGTTCACCCGCCTGTTCAAGAAAGGCCTGATCTACAAAAAAACCGCCCCGGTCAACTGGTGCCCACACGATGTGACGGTACTGGCCAATGAGCAGGTGATCGATGGGCGCTGCTGGCGCTGCGATACCCTGGTCGAGCGCCGCGAGATCCCCCAGTACTTCATGAAGATCACCGCCTATGCCGAGGAATTGCTCAACAACCTCGACAACATGCCCGGCTGGCCCGAGCAGGTGCGCACCATGCAGAAAAACTGGATCGGTCGCTCCGAGGGGGTCGAGGTGGTCTTCACCGTCAACGACCAGGCCCTAAAGGTCTTCACTACCCGTCCCGACACCCTGATGGGGGTCAGCTACGTGGCCGTGGCCCCGGAACACCCCCTGGCCACCGAGGCCGCCCAGGGCAATACCGAACTGGCCGCCTTCCTGGAAGAGTGCTCCCACATGGAGACCTCCGAAGCCGCGATGGAGACCATGGAAAAGAAGGGCTGCGCCACCGGGCTGATGGCCCGCCACCCGCTCAGCGGCGAGGAAGTCCCGGTGTATGTGGCCAACTTCGTGCTGATGGGTTACGGCGAGGGCGCAGTAATGGCCGTGCCGGCCCACGACCAGCGCGACTGGGAGTTCGCCCAAAAATACGGCCTGCCGATCAAGCCGGTGATCAAGCCCATCGACGAGGAAACCCAGGTCGATCTGAGCCTGGGGGCCTACACCGAAAAAGGGGTACTGATCGAATCGGGCGAATTCAACGGCCTCAGCTCGGCCCAGGCCTTCGACGCCGTCGCCGAAGCGCTGGCTGCACAAGACAAGGGCGCGCGCCGGGTCAACTACCGCCTGCGCGACTGGGGCGTCTCGCGCCAGCGCTACTGGGGCTGCCCGATCCCAATCATCAACTGCCCCAGCTGCGGCGCGGTGCCAGTGCCCGAGGAACAACTGCCGGTGGTATTGCCGGAGGATGTCGCCTTCGACGGGATCCAGTCACCACTCAAGGCCGATCCCCAGTGGCGGGCCACCACCTGCCCCGAGTGCGGCGGCGAGGCCGAGCGCGAGACCGACACCTTCGACACCTTTATGGAGTCCTCCTGGTATTACGCCCGCTACGCCTGTCGCAGCAACGACGGGGCGATGCTGGACGAGCGCGCCGACTACTGGCTGCCGGTGGACCAATACATCGGCGGCATCGAACACGCCATCCTGCACCTGCTCTACGCCCGCTTCTACCACAAGCTACTGCGCGATGAAGGGCTACTGAACTCCGACGAACCCTTCAATAACCTGCTCACCCAGGGGATGGTGCTCAAGGACGGCTCCAAGATGTCCAAGTCCAAGGGCAATACCGTCGACCCGCAGGAGCTGATCGAGCGCTACGGTGCCGACACAGTACGCCTGTTCACCATGTTCGCCGCACCGCCGGAACAGTCCCTGGAGTGGAACGACTCCGGCGTAGAAGGGGCCTCACGCTTTCTCAAGCGGGTATGGGCCTTTGCCCACGAACACAAGGCCGAACTGGGCACCGCCAGCGCCGCCCACGAGGCCAGCAGCGATCCCCGCCGTGAGCTGCATGAGACCCTGCAACAGGCCCTGGCGGACTTTGGCAAATACCAATTCAGCACCGTGGTGGCCGCCTGTATGAAGATCATGAACACCCTCAGCCGGGTCGAGGGTGAGGGTGCCCCGGCACTGCGTAATGAAGGGGTGGCGATCCTGCTGCGCCTGCTGGCCCCCATCGCCCCACACATCAGCCATGTACTGTGGCGTGAGCTGGGCTATGGCGATAATGTACTCAGCGCCCCCTGGCCGACCGTAGACCAGGCCGCGCTGGTACGCGACAGCATCGATCTGGTCGTCCAGGTCAACGGCAAGCTGCGCGGCCAGATCAGCGTAGCCGCCGATGCCACCAAGGAGCAGATCGAGCAGGCCGCACTGGGCGACGAAAAGGTGCAGACCTTCGTCGAGGGCAAGACCATCGTCAAGATCATCGTGGTACCGGGGCGACTGGTCAACGTGGTGGTCAAGTAATGGCACGTATCGCGGCACTGTCGGCGGTGCTGCTGCTCGCCCTGCTGAGTGGCTGCGGCTTCCAATTGCGCGGTGACCTGCCCCTGCCCGAGGCGATGGAACGCACCTACCTGCTCGGTAGCGGCAATAGCGCACTACACTATGAACTGGAAGACCGCATCCGCCTCGCCGGTGGCCAGCTGGTGACCAACCGAGACGAAGCCAGCGGCACCCTGCAGATCCACAGCCAACGCTTCGACCGGCGCAACCGCGGGGTGGATGCCCGTGGTCGCACCAACAGCTACGAATACCGTCAGCAGCTGGTGTTCAGCCTGTACGACCAAACAGGGAAGAGCATCGCAGATCGCGAGCAAATAAACCTCTATCGTGAACAACGCTTCAACCCGGATCAGGTACTGGCAATGGGCGAAGAGCGCGACATGCTGCAAGAAGAGATGCGCCGCCAGGCAATCGACCAAATGCTGCGCCGCCTACAGGCCCTGGCGCGCCAGCACGCCGATGCACAGACGGATTAAAACGACAGCCCCATGAGACTGCGCGCCGAACAACTGCAAGGCCACCTGCAACAAGGGCTCAAGCCCATCTACCTACTCAGCGGCGACGAGCCCTTGCAGATGATGGAGACCGGAGACACCATCCGCCGCGCCGCCCGCCAACAGGGGGCGGCCGAACGCGAGGTGCTACACGCCGAGGGCAGTGGCTTCGACTGGAACAGCCTGCTCGGAGCCGCCAACAGCCTGTCCCTGTTTGCCGAGCAACGCCTGATCGAGCTACACCTACCCAGCGGCAAGCCGGGGCGCGAAGGCAGCAAGGCATTGTGTGAATACGCCGCACGGCCCCCGGAAGACACCGTGCTAATGATCCGCAGCGGCAAGCTGGACAAGACCGCCCTGAACAGCAAATGGGCCAAGGCACTGGACAGCGCCGGGGTGATCATGCAGTTTTGGCCACTCAAGCCCAACGAACTGGGCGGCTGGGTACAGCGCCGCCTGCAGGCGGTCGGAATCAAGGCCAATGCCGAGGCCGCCAAACTGCTGGCCGAGCGGGTGGAGGGCAACATGCTCGCCGCCGCCCAGGAGGTGGACAAACTTCTGCTGCTGCACGGCCCCGGCGAGCTTGGCCTGGCACAGATCGAAGAGGCCGTGGCCAACAGCGCCCGCTACAACGTCTTCGAGCTGGCCGACACCGCCCTGCTGGGCGACGCCGCCCGCGCCAGCCGCATCCTCGACGGCCTGTACGCCGAAGGGGTAGAACCGGTGATCATCATCTGGGCGCTGCAACGTGAAGTGCGCAGCCTATGCCTGATGGCCGAGCAACTGGCCCAAGGCCAGCCCATCGGCCAGGTGATGGCCGCCCAGCGCGTGTGGGACAACCGCAAACCCACCGTCAGCGCCGGGCTGCAACGCCACCGCGCCCGCACCTGGCAATCCCTGCTGCGCATGGCCGGGCGGATAGAACGCATCGTCAAAGGGGCCGAGCCCGGCAACCCCCGCGACGAACTGCGCCAACTGGCGCTGCTGATCGCCGGGGTGAGATTGGTTTAACATTTTTTTCAACGCAAAGAACGCAGAGTTCGCAGAGAAGGGCAAAGATGATCCTGGTCGTGCCTATCAGGCTTTGGCATCTCATTGCGCCTGGTGCCACCGGTGGTGGTCAATTTCAAGCTAACTCGGCGAACTCAGCGTCCTGGGAAATATGTTCCTGACATTGCCAACCGGCTACATCCATATAGCCGTCTGTGTTGAAACGGTTTTAATTGAAGGACATCAATATGAACGTCGAACAATATATGCAGACCCTGGGCCAGCAGGCCCGTGCCGCTTCGCGCGAGATCGCGCGGGCCGATTCCAACGCCAAGAATGCGGCCTTGCAGGCCATCGCCGATGACCTGCAGGCCCGTGCCGACGAGATCATCGCTGCCAATGCCAAGGATCTGGCCGCCGGCAAGGCCAACGGGCTGGATGATGCCCTGCTGGATCGTCTGGCACTGAATGAAGAGCGCATCGCCGGGATGGCCGAGGGCCTGCGCCAGATCGCCGCGTTGCCCGATCCGGTCGGTGAGATCGCCGATATGTCCTACCGCCCTTCGGGGATCCAGGTGGGCAAGATGCGTGTGCCGCTGGGGGTGATCGGGATCATCTACGAATCGCGCCCCAATGTGACCGCCGATGCCGCTGCGCTGTGCCTGAAGTCCGGCAATGCGGCGATCCTGCGCGGTGGCTCCGAGGCGGCCCATTCCAACCAGGCCATCGCCGCCTCGATCATCCGGGGTCTGGAGCAGGCGGGGCTGCCCGCCACCGCCGTGCAGGTGATCGAGACCACTGACCGCGCCGCGGTGGGCCAGCTGATCACCATGCCAGAATACGTGGATGTGATCGTACCGCGCGGCGGCAAGGGGCTGATCGAGCGCATCAGCGCCGAGGCGCGGGTGCCAGTGATCAAACACCTGCACGGGGTGTGCCACGTCTACATCGACGACGAGGCGGATCTGGACAAGGCCACCGCCATCGCCTTTAACGCCAAGACCCACCGCTACGGGGTGTGCAATGCGATGGAGACCCTGCTGGTGGCTGAGGGGATCGCCGAGCAGGTATTGCCCGAGCTGGGACGCATGTACCAGGAGAAGGGGGTGGAGATCCGTGGCTGCGAAACCACCTGCCGACTGATCCCCGGTAGCCTCGCCGCCACGGCCGAAGACTGGGACAGCGAATACCTCGCGCCGATCCTTTCGGTGCGTATCGTCAAGGATCTCGGCGAGGCGATTGAGCACATCCAACGCCACAGTTCCGGCCACACCGAGGCGATCGTGTCCGAGAATATCAGCCGCGCACGACGCTTCCTCACCGAGGTGGACTCCAGCTCGGTGATGGTGAATGCCTCGACCCGCTTTGCCGATGGCTTCGAGTACGGCCTGGGGGCCGAGATCGGGATCTCCACCGACAAGATCCACGCCCGTGGTCCGGTGGGGCTAGAGGGGCTGACCTCGCAAAAGTACATTGTCATCGGCGATGGCCATGTGCGTGGCTGAAGGGAGAGGGCAGGTTGCGCTTTGCTAAGGGAATAGTGCTGGCTCTCTGGCTGAACCTGTGGCTTGGCTCGGCGCTGGCCGAGGGGCTGGCGATCGGCCAGTTGGTGATCCACTCGGCCCCCGGTGAGCCACTGCAAGCCAGTGTGCCCATCGGCCTGCCAGGCGAGCTGCCACTGGCCGCACTGCGCGTTAGCGCGGCGGATGCCGAGGCCTATGGGCTGGAAGAGATGGCACGCCCAAGCATGCTCGATGACATGCGCATCGCCCTGCTGGCCCGGGGTGAGGGGCGCGCGCGGGTGCAACTGTTCGGCAGCGAGCCCTGGCAAGGGGAGGCACTGACCCTGCTGCTACGCTTCGATGCGCCCGAACAATCACTGATTGCGCAGTTCGAGATTCACGCCATCGAGGCCGACGACGAGCCGCAGTACATCCGTGTGGGAGAGCACGAAACCCTCGACAGCGTGGCGCTGCGCCTGGCCGATCGTCACAGCCGCAGCTACCTGCACATGATGTATGCCCTCTATCGGCTCAATCCCAAGGCCTTCTACCGCGACAACATGAACAACCTGCGCGGTGGTAGCCGCCTGCAGATCCCCAACACCCAACAGCTCCACGCCGTTGGTGATGCCGAGGCCTTTGCCGCCATCAAGGAGCACCAGCAACGCTGGGAGCAGGCCCGACTCGGACAACAGCAGGGCACGGCCGAACAGCAGGCCCGCCTCGATCTGGAGCGCGACAAGCAGGAGTTGCTGGCCGAGCTGCAACAACTCTCCACTGAAGAGGCCGAATACGCCGAGCAAAACGCCCTGATGCGCGCCCAGCTGGCGGCCCTGGAAGGTCGGGTGAGCCAGTTCACAAACCAGTTGCTGGATGAGCCAGAGCCGCCGCAGGCCAAGGCAGAACAGGAGCCACCGGACAACCCCGCTCCACTCGGCCCACTGGCCAGCGCAGCGGAAGACTTGCCCCCCAACACAGCGCCAACGGCTGAGACCCGCATCCCAGCCTGGCTCTTCCTGCTGCTATTGACGCTGGCCATCGCCGTGGTGGTGTTTATGCAACGCCAACTTCAAGGCAGGAGCAGCACATGACCGGCACCCCCATCGGGATCTTCGGCGGCACCTTCGACCCGCCCCACTACGGCCACCTGCGCCCGGCGCTGGAGCTGGCGGAGGGGCTGGATATGGAGCAGATGCACATGCTCCCCGCCAATATGCCCCCCCACCGCCC
This sequence comes from Ectothiorhodospiraceae bacterium, assembly GCA_007125455.1. Lineage (GTDB taxonomy): Bacteria > Pseudomonadota > Gammaproteobacteria > Thiohalomonadales > Thiohalomonadaceae > SLDE01. The sequence goes on along the minus strand of SLDE01000087.1, from coordinate 8,349 downwards.
CCAGCCAGAGGCCAGTGCCCAGCAGCGCCTCGCGATGCTGCGCCTGGCGGTGGCCGATGAGCCGCGCCTGGTGGTGGACGAGCGCGAATTGCAACGCCCCGGCCCCTCCTACATGGCCGACACCCTGCAGTCACTGCGCGATGACTACCCGGATACCCCGCTATGTCTCTGCCTGGGGATGGACGCCTTCCTGCAACTACATCGCTGGCACCAGTGGCAGCGCATTGCCGAGCTGGCCCATATCGTCGTCGCCCATCGCCCTGGCTGGGCGCTGGGCGAAACACCGCTTATGGCCGCAGAGCTGGCCGCGTGGTATACCTCGTGTCGTGTCGATAGTCCCGAACCGTTACGCCAGGCGCTGGCGGGACGGGTTTGGCTGCAACAGGTCAGCCAACTGGCGATCTCGGCCACCGAGATCCGCCGCCGTATCGCCGCCGGACTGAGTGTCCGTTACCTGTTACCCGAGCCAGTGTGGCACTATATCCAACAACAGCAGCTTTATTCCAAGTGAGACCTGATGAACAGCGAACAGCTAACCCAACTCGTAGTCGATGCCCTGGAAGATATGAAAGGGGTCGATATCAAGGTGCTGGATGTGCACGAAAAGTCCAGCGTCACCGACATTATGGTGATCGTCGCGGGCAACTCCAGCCGCCAGGTCAAATCCCTCGCCAACAGCGTGGTGGAGAAGGCCAAGGCGGCCGGTCAGCAACCGCTCGGGGTGGAAGGCGAGCAGGACAGCAGCTGGATGCTGGTGGATCTGGGCGATGTGGTGATCCACGTCATGCTGCCGGAGACCCGCGACTTCTATAATCTGGAAAAACTCTGGGGCGATGATGCCCCCGAGGCCGCCTCCCCAGAGGCAGATGCGTCCTCGTGAATATCCACCTGATCGCCGTCGGCCAACGCATGCCCGACTGGGTCGGGCAGGGCTACGATGCCTTCGCCAAACGGCTGCCCCACGAATGTCGGCTGGTGCTGCACGAGATCCCCGCCCCCAAGCGCGGCAAAAACCCCGACATCGATCGCCTGCGCCGCGACGAGGGTGAGCGCATCATGGCTACCATCCCCAAGGGTGCCCGCATCGTCGCCCTGGAGGTGGAGGGCAAACAGTGGTCCACCGAGCAGCTCTCCAAACACATCGGCGACTGGATGGGAGAGGGACGTGATGTGGCCTTATTGGTCGGTGGACCCGACGGCCTCGACCCGCCACTGAGCAAGCGCGCAGACAACCACTGGTCGCTTTCCCCACTGACCCTGCCCCATCCGCTGGTGCGGGTCGTGATCGCCGAGCAGGTCTACCGTGCCTGGAGTCTGCTCAAGGGGCATCCTTATCATCGGTGAGGCGTGAAGCAGGGATTTTAGCGACTGCATTTACAAAATAACCAAACGGGCAGAAACCATATGAGCATCTATCTTGCCTCCGCCTCACCGCGACGGGCCGAACTGTTGCAGCAAATTGGTGTCGAATTCGAGCAGATCATCACCAACATCGACGAATCACGCCATCAGGGCGAGGTAGCTGAGATGTATGTACTGCGCCTGGCACTGGAAAAGGCCCGTGCCGGACTGGCGATGCTCGCAGAGGGTGAGCTGCGTCCGGTGCTGGGGGCCGATACCGTGGTAGTGTGTGACGGTGAGATCCTCGGCAAGCCCGCCGATCGCGAACAGGCCATGGCGATGCTGGCCAGCCTCTCCGGGCGTAGCCACCGGGTGATGACCGCCGTGGCCATGGTGCGCGCGGACGGCGAAGAACACTCCCGCCTGTCGGTCAGTGATGTCACCCTGCGCGAGGTGAGCCCCGACGAGGCACAGGCCTACTGGCACAGTGGCGAGCCCGCCGACAAGGCCGGTGGCTACGCCATCCAGGGGCTGGCAGCGATCTTCATTGAGCACCTGGAAGGCAGCTACTCGGGGGTAATGGGCTTGCCACTGTATGAAACCGCCCAGATGCTAGCGGCCCTCGGCATCCCGCTATTGGACAAACCACAGGACTAAGACCCGATACCCCATGAGCGAAGAGCTACTGATCAACATCACTCCCCAGGAGACCCGCATCGCCTTTTTGGAAAACGGCATGCTCCAGGAGGTGCACATCGAGCGCAGCAGTCGGCGCGGTTTGGTGGGTAATATCTATCGTGGCAAGGTGGTACGGGTACTGCCGGGCATGCAGGCGGCCTTTGTCGAGGTGGGACTGGCACGCACCGCCTTCCTGCACGCCTCGGATATCGACACCGACAATCAGGATAGTGGCGAACCGGCGATCAGCGCATTGCTGCGCGAGGGGCAGGAGATCATCGTTCAGGTAGTCAAGGACCCATTGGGCACCAAAGGGGCAAGGCTGACCACCCACCTCTCCATCCCGGCGCGCTTTTTGGTCTACATGCCCAAGAACGCCCATACCGGCGTCTCCCAGCGCATCGAAGACGAGACCGAGCGCGAACGTCTCAAGGGCCTGATCCGCGAGATTGCCGAACAACATGGCGGCGGTGGCTACATCGCCCGCACCGCCGCCGAGGGGATCCCCCGCGAGGCGCTGGAAAAGGACATCCAGTTCCTCGCCAAGCTGTGGACCGAATTGCAGGAGCGCATCCGCGAAAGCAAGGATGTTGCCTTGGTGCACGAAGACATGCCCCTGGTGATGCGTACCATGCGTGATCTGGCCGATGCGGATATCGAAAAGGTACGCATCGACTCCCGCGAAACCTACCTGAAGGTGCAAAAATTCGCCAACAAGTTTATCCCCAGTCTGGCCAACAGCATTGAGCACTACACCGGCGAGCGCCCGATCTTCGATCTCTATGGGGTGGACGACGAGATCCAGCGCGCCCTGGGGCGCAAGGTGCAGCTCAAGTCCGGCGGCTACCTGATCATCGACCAAACCGAGGCGATGACCACGGTGGACGTGAATACCGGTGCCTTTGTCGGCCACCGCAACCTGGAAGAGACTATCTTCAAGACCAACCTGGAGGCGGCCCAGGCCATCGCCCGACAGCTGCGCCTGCGCAACCTGGGCGGGATCATCATCATCGACTTTATCGACATGGAAGATCCAGAGCATCGCCGCCAGGTATTGCGCGCGCTGGAAAAGTCCCTGGAGCGGGACCACGCCAAGACCAGCATCAGCGAAGTCTCCGCCCTGGGGCTGGTACAGATGACCCGCAAGCGTACCCGCGAAAGCCTGGAGCATGTGCTGTGCGAGGCCTGCCCCACCTGTGGGGGGCGCGGCACCCTCAAGACCGCCGAAACCGTCTGCTACGAGATCTTTCGCGAGATCATGCGTGCGGTGCGCCAATTCGACGCCCAACAACTGCTGGTACTCGCCTCCCAGGAGGTGGTCGACCTGCTGGTGGACGAGGAATCCACCAGTGTGGCCGAACTGGAGGAATTCATCGGCCGCCCCATCAACTTTCAGGTCGAATCCCTCTACACCCAGGAGCAATTCGACGTGGTGCTGATGTAATGTCGGGCACGCGACCATACATGCTTCTCCCCCTCCACCGATGCGGCGTCTGAAACACCCACTCATCTACACCCTCGCCGCCCTGCTGTTGTTGCTGGCGGCACTGTTCTCGGCCCTGCGCCTAGCGGTGATCTACGTGGGTGAGTACCGTCAACAGGTCGAACAGGTGGCCAGCCACTACCTCGGCCAGACGGTGCGTATCAGCGGCATCGACGCCAGCCTGATCGGCTTTTCACCGGGGCTGGTCCTGGAGGATGTCAGCCTGCACGATCCCGCCAGCGATGCCATCGTGGCGCAGTTCTCCCACCTCGCCATCACCCTCGACCCCCTTAGCTCCCTACGGCGCTGGGAGCCGGTCACCCAGGTCCTGCTACGCGGGGCAAACCTCGGCCTGGTGCGCGACCGCGAAGGGCAGTTATCGCTACATGGGATGGTCGCCAGCCCCGCAGGCAGTGGCGGGGATAAACTGCTGCTCGACTGGCTGCTGGCCATGCCCCAACTGAGCATCCTCGACAGTGAACTGCACTGGCTCGATGAGCAACAACAAAGCCGATGGCATTTTCGCCACATCAACCTGCACATGGAAAACCGCCCCGGCGCGCACCGCCTCAAGGGCGAACTGCTGCCACCACCCGAGGTGGGCGGAGCAATCGAGCTGGCACTGGAGCTGCACGGCGATCCCTACCGTCCCGAAAGCTGGGTGGTCGATCACTACCTCAAGCTCACCAAGCTCAACACCGTCGCCCACCGTGACTACCGCCACCAGCAATGGCAGCTACAGGGCGGGCTGCTCGATCTGGAGCTGTGGGGACAATGGCAGAACGACCGGCTGCACTCCCTCGAAGGAGCACTGGCGCTACAACAACTGCAACTGCAACACGACGCCGCCCCTCCCTGGCAGCTGGAACGGCTCGCCAGCCGCTTTCACTACCGCCATCAACACGGACAACAGCAACTGCAGCTAGCCGAGCTGGTGTGGCAGCAGGGCGAGCTTGAAGGTGGCCCACAGCAGTGGCAGTGGCAACGCCAGGCCGATGGTCACCAACAGCTACTTGGTGAGCATCTGGCGTTGGACTCACTGGCCCCCTTCCACCCGCTGCTGCACAGCCTAGTCCCCGAGGCCAGCCAATGGCTGGAGCAACTGGCCCCCAGCGGCGAGCTTAACGACGTGGCGCTGGAGTGGCGCGGGGAAACACTCCAGGCCGCCACTGCAAAGCTAACCGGGATTGCCTGGGAGGCCAGCGATGCCCTTCCCGGGATCCGTGGCCTGGATGCACAGCTGAACTACCACGACCACCGGGCCTGGCTGCAACTGGACAGCCCGGCGCTGCAACTGGATCTCCCCCGCCTGTTCCCTCAACCGCTGGCCCTGCACCACAGCCGTGCTGAACTCCTGCTGGAACCGGAAGGTGATGCCTGGCGGCTGTTTGCCGAAGGGCTGCAGATCGACAGCCCCGATATCCAGGCCCAGGGGCGCGGCCAGATCCTGTTCGAGGCGGGCAAATCCCCGCTGCTCTCACTACAGGCCGAGTTTCGCGACGGCATGGCCACGGCGGTGCGCGACTACCTGCCCAGCAAGGTCATGCCCGCCAGCGGTGCCCGCTGGCTGGAAGAGGCCTTCCTCAGCGGCCAGGCCACACGCGGTCAGATGTTGCTGCACGGGCGCGCCGGGGACTTCCCCTTCCGTCAACACAGCGGTCGCTTCGAGGTCTTGTTCGAGGCCCATGACGTCACCCTCGCCTACGACCCGCAGTGGCCTCCCTTTGACCAGTTGGATGGGCGGGTACACTTCATCAATGAGGGGATGTGGATCGACGCCCACCAGGCCCGCCTGTTCGACGCCGACATCACGCAGACCCAGGTGAGCATCAAGGACTTTGGCCTCCCCCTGCTAGAGGTCGATGGCAAGGCCCGCAGCCCGGTAAGCGACGGGATCCGCCTGTTGCGCGAATCCCCGCTGGGACGGGATCTGGCCGTATTGCGCGAGTTTGACTATGGCGGCCACAGCCGCGTGGCGCTGCAACTGGCCCTGCCACTGAGTCGACGAGTCGATGAAACCGCCCGCTATGTGCGCGGCCAAGTCTACTTGACAGATGGGCGTCTGCGAGTGCGCCGGGGGCTGGAGTTTGCACAGATCCATGGCGAGCTAGGCTTTGATGGTCCGCGTTTCCACGCCAGCGGGATCCAGGCCCAACTGTATCAACAACCCATGGAGCTGGACGTAAGCCACAGTACGCAGGATCAGGGCGAAACCCGGATCATCGCCCACGGTCAGCTCAGCCCCGCCCACATCGCCCCCCACTGGCCAGAGCAACACTGGCTGGACAAACTCGATGGCAGCACACCGTGGCAAGGGCAGTTACGCATTCCCCACCAGGGCGGACGGCCCACCGAATTACAGCTAAACAGCGACGGTATTGGCCTTGCATCGCGGCTGCCTGCGCCGCTGGGCAAGCCAGCGGCGCAGGCCATGCCCATCGGCCTGCAACTGCAATTGGCCAACGGCGAAGGTCGCCAGGCGCTGCGCATCGGTGATGCCTTCGCGCTACGCTGGCAGTCACGGGAACAACTGGAGCGGGTGGCCTTGCGATTCGGCGCTGGCGACCCCCCTGAGCTGCCCAGCGAGGAAGCGATCCGTATCCGCGGTAGTCTCGAACAATTCAACCCCGCCGCCTGGCTGGCCCTGCTGCCCCAGGGAGGCGAGGTATTGGCCGGTCGCGCACTACCGATCGATCTGGCACTGCAACGCCTCCACCTGCAAAGTGGGGTACGCCCACAGCCGCTCCCGGGTATCACCACCGCCCGCCCCTATCGCGCCACGATCCACGCCGACATCGCGGATTTGCGCCACAACGACATGGCCCTGGGGGAGCTCAGCCTGCAGATGCGCCCCGATGCGCGACAACAGCTCACCATCGAGACCCTCCGGCTGAATAGCGAAACCTTTCATTTGGAGGGCAGCGGCCTGTGGGCTGAGCACCATACCGAACTCGACCTGAACCTGGACAGCGACAATTTGGGGAGGATGCTGGAAGGACTCGGTTTCGCCTCAGTGATCCGTGACGGTGAGGCCCGTATCGACACCAGCCTGCGCTGGCCCGGCGGTCCACTGGCCTTCTCGCTGGCCGGTATGGAAGGCGACATGAAGGCACGCATTGATGAAGGCACCATCGAGGAGGCCCGCCCTGGTGCTGGCAAGCTGTTGGGGATCCTCAGCCTGCAGGCCCTGCCCCGGCGCCTGATGCTGGATTTTCGCGACATCACCGATACCGGCCTGCACTTCAAAGGCATCCGTGCCGACATCGGTTTTAGCGGCGGCAATGCCCACAGTCGCGAGCTAAGCATCGACACCCACCCGGCCAAGATCCTGATCACCGGGCGTACCGGGCTGATCGCGCGGGACTTCGATCAGCAGATGGCCGTGATCCCGCAGATGAGCGATACCGTTTCGGTGGTCGGTGCCCTGGCCTGGGGCCCGCAGGTGGGTGCGCTGCTGGTACTACTGCAAAACATCTTCAAACGGGATATCGACGCCGCCACCATGCAACGCTACGAGATCACCGGCAGTTGGGAAGAACCCAAGATCGTCTCCCTTACGCCGCCGCCACTCCCCGATGAACCCAGCTTCCCCTGAGATTCCTAAGGACGACTGGCCAATGCGCCCATGGTATTATCACCCCATGTACAAACCACTGCTTGCGATCCTGCTCACACTCACCACCCTGCCGGCCCTGGCCAGCGGGGGGATGATCAGCGCTGCCGAGTGGGCCCAGCCGCGTAGTGGAGAATGGGTGCTGCAACAGCCGGTCATCGCCGAAGTGGTGCGCGCACTGCAACAACAACCGGGGGCGCGCCTGCAACTTAGCCACCCCGGTGGTGACGAGGGCACCCTCTGGGCAGAGGAAGTGCAGGCCTGGCTGATCGCGCTGGGAGTGCCCTCCTCGCGTATCGAGCGGGTGCCTGGCAGTGGCAGCGCCGATACCATTCAGTTACAACTACAGCATTGATGCAAACATAAAACGGAGAAATACCTGTGACCAAGGTCGCCGCGATACAAATGGCCTCCGGGCCCAACGTAAACGCCAATCTGCTAGAGGCGCAACGCCTGATCCAGCTCGCCGCCGCCAATGGCGCCGAGCTGGTCGTGCTGCCTGAAAATTTCGCCATCATGGGGATGAGCGAGCAGGACAAGGTGCGGATCGGGGAGCAAGCCGACAGCGGCCCCCTGCAGGACTTCCTCGCCGAACAGGCGCGCAAGAACAAGATCTGGATCGTCGGCGGCACCATTCCGCTCGCCAGCACCGACCCCAAGCGCATTCGCGCCGCCTCGCTACTGTTCAACGATCAGGGCGAACAGGTGGTGCGCTATGACAAGATCCACCTGTTCGATGTGCGTATCAGCGAGAGCGACGAGCACTACAACGAATCCGAGACCATCGAGGGTGGCAGCGAAGTGGTGGTGGTGGATACCCCCTTCGGTCGGCTGGGGATGGCCATATGCTACGACCTGCGCTTCCCCGGCCTGTTTCGCCTAATGAGCGAACAGGGGGCGGAGATCTTCGTGCTACCCGCCGCCTTTACCGCCATCACCGGCAAGGCCCACTGGGACACCCTGGTGCGTGCCCGTGCGATCGAAAACCTTAGCTACATGATCGCCTCGGCCCAGGGCGGTTATCACGCCAACGGCCGTGAGACCTACGGCCACAGCATGATCGTCGACCCCTGGGGGATCGTGCTGGATGAGCTGCCACGGGGCTCCGGGGTGGTCATGGCCGAGATCGACCGCAATCACCTGCACGACCTGCGCCGCAGCTTCCCGGTGCTGGAACATCGCCGCCTGAGCTGCGCCATCCCGCTCAAAGAGGCCTAACAGGCTGTTGAAATTC
>SLDE01000134.1 GCA_007125455.1 Ectothiorhodospiraceae bacterium | reverse complement strand
TGGGGCTCAATTACCCGATCTTGCTGGCGGTGCTGGTGGGGCTCTCGGTGGTGGTGCCCTATGTGGGGGCCGCCGTAGTGACCATACCGGTGGCCCTGGTGGCCTGGTTCCAATGGGGTTGGGGCTCGGACTTTGCCTGGCTAATGGTGGCCTACCTCACCATCCAGGCGCTGGATGGCAATGTGCTGGTACCGCTGCTATTTTCAGAGGTGGTCAACCTGCATCCCATCGCGATCATTGTGGCGATCCTGATCTTTGGTGGGCTGTGGGGCTTTTGGGGGATCTTTTTTGCCATCCCATTGGCAACGCTGGTTAGCGCCATCCTCACCGCCTGGCCTCGCCCCGGTGAACTGGAGCCGCCCCCAGCCAAGTCGGAGGATGAGGTCGAGACTTGAATTCCCCGTTCTGATTCCCAATAATCAGTATAACCAAGTTTAATGCTCGGAAATCCAGGGGAAGACGATGAACACCGATGACAAGAAACGCCTGCTACGCGAAATGCTCTTTGCGCGCCGCTTCGAGGAGCGCTGCTATGAGGCCTACATGGAGCGCAAGATTGGCGGCTTCCTCCACCTCTATCCGGGCCAGGAGGCCTGTGCCCTTGGGGTAATGGAGGCGGCGCGCCCCGGCCACGATTACGTGATCACCGGCTACCGGGATCACATCCACGCCATCAAGTGTGGTGCCGACCCCAAGGCGGTGATGGCCGAACTGTTCGCTAAAGAGAGCGGTTGCTCCAAGGGGCGCGGTGGTTCGATGCACATCTTTGATACGGCGCATCGCTTCATGGGCGGCTACGCCCTGGTGGGCGGTCCCTTCCCGCTGGCGGCGGGCATGGCCAAGGCGATCCAGCTTAAGGGCGGCGATGAGATCGCCATCTGTTTCCTGGGTGATGCCGCCAACAACCAGGGGAGCTACCACGAATCCCTCAATATGGCCGCGCTGTGGAAGCTGCCGGTGCTCTACATCACCGAAAACAACCTCTACGGTATCGGCACCCGCATCGATCGCTCCACCGCTGTCAAGGATCAGTACAAACGCGCCTGTTCTTACGGGATCCCTGCCGAGCAGGCGGACGGCCAGGACATCGAAGCGGTCTATCATGCTGCCAAGGTGGCGGTGGATCATGTGCGCTCCGGCAAGGGCCCCTACCTGCTCGAACTGCTCACCTACCGCTATCGTGGACACTCCATGTCCGATGCCAATGCCTACCGTTGCAAGGATGAGGAAAAGGAATGGGGCAAGCGTGATCCGCTGATCATTCTGCGGGATCAATTGATCGCGGCGGGGGCGATCGGCGAGGACGATTATCATGCCATCGACAAGGCGGTGATCGACGAGATTGAGCAGGAGATCATCCCCTTTAGCGAAAACGCCCCCGAGCCCGATGTGGCCGAGTTGGAAAGGTATGTATTGGCAGAGAATGACCCCTGGGTACGCCCAGCGGCAGGAGGGCAGCAGTAATGGCCGAGATGATGTATTGGGAGGCGGTGCGTCGCGCCCACGATGAAGAGATGGCCCGCGACCCGCTGGTGATCTGCATGGGCGAAGATGTCGGCGTGGTCGGCGGTACCTACAAGGCCACCAGTGGCCTGTACGATAAATATGGCCCCGAGCGGGTGATCGATACCCCGATCGCCGAGGGCGGCTATACTGGCTTAGGGATCGGTGCTTCCTTTCTAGGGGTGCGACCGATCATCGAGCTGATGTCGGTGAACTTTGCCTGGCTGGCGATGGATCAGATCTTCAACTCCGCCGCCAAGGTGCGCTATATGTCCGGCGGTCAACTGGAGGCTCCGGTGGTGATCCGCTCCCCCGGCGGCTGCGCCCACCAGTTGGGTGCCCAGCACTCGGCGCGCATGGAGAAGGTCTTCATGGGGATTGCCGGGCTGCGCGTGGTCACCCCCTCCAACCCACGCCAGGCCTATGGCATGCTCAAGTCGGCGGTGCGCTGCAACGATCCGGTGTTCATCAATGAGCACGAGCTGATGTACAACATGAAGGGTGAGGTGCCCGACGAAGAGTACTTCCACCCACTGGAAGGCTCCGAGGTGACGCGCCAGGGCAAGGATATCACCCTGTTCGGCTACAACATCTCGGTGCACTGGTGCCTGGAGGCTGCTGACGAGTTGGCCAAGGAAGGGATCGAGGCCGAGGTGATCGATCTCTACAGCCTGTCACCGCTGGATCGGGCCGGTATCGCCGCCTCGGTGAGCAAGACCCACCGGGCGATCATTGTCGAAGAGGCGGAGGCCCCCGTGGGGGTCGGTGCCGAGGTGATGGCGATCATCAACGAGGCATGCTTCTTCGAGCTGGATGCCGCCCCGGTGCGCGTCTCGGCGCGCAACGTGCCCATCCCCTTCAACCGCACCCTGGAAAAGGCCGCCCTGCCCAACCCCGCCGAGGTGGTTGCCGCCGCACGGCGCATGCTGGGGAGATAAAAAGCCATCAACGCCGAGAGCGCAGAGTACGCAGAGGTGAAAATATTTGGTATGTCAGCCTCGTCTCTGTGCCCATCTTGGGGAGTATGGCAGAATGCAAAACTTGGACGTCGCTTGCTGGTCTACAATGCCGACGAGCTGTGTGGGATGTATGTGGGTACAGACGCCATTCACTCCAACCGCATCAATACTCTGCGATCTCTGCGTCCTCTGCGTTGAAATCTTTTTGTTAAATAATAAAACCGGATAGGAAGACCATGGCCGAACCCTACGTAGTCAAAATGCCCCAGCTCTCCGATACCATGAGTGAGGGGGTGCTGGTATCCTGGGAGAAAAAGGAAGGGGATAAGATCCAGCGCGGCGATATCATCGCCACGGTGGAGACCGACAAGGCCATCATGGACGTGGAGGTCTTCCGTGAAGGCTACCTTTCCGGCCCGCTGGCAGAGGTGGACAGCACGGTCCCGGTGGGTGAGGCCATCGCCTATATTGTGGAAAGCGCCGCAGAGGTCGACCAGGTCGATGTGGGAGCGGCTCCGCCGCGAAAGACCACGGACACCCCTACCGGTGCAGAACCCGAGGCCACCACCCAGGCACCGCCATCCGCCGCCCCGACCGATAACGCCCATATCATCAAGATGCCTCAGCTCTCCGATACCATGAGCGAGGGGGTGCTGGTCTCCTGGGAGAAGCAGGCCGGTGATAAGATCCGCCGTGGTGATATCGTCGCCACGGTGGAGACCGACAAAGCGATCATGGACGTGGAGGTCTTCCGCGACGGCTACCTCTCCGGTCCGTTGGCCCCGGTGGACAGCACCGTGCCGGTGGGGGAGCCCATCGCCTATCTGGTCGAGGCTGCCGAACAGGTCAACAGCGAGGTAGGAGCGGCGCCCCCGCCGCAAAAGACGGGCGTGACTGTGGAAGCGGCGCCCCCGCCGGAAAAAGACTCTGTAGGAGCGGCTACGCCGCGAAAAATGCCAGAAGAGGATAAGCCTCTACCCTCGGCAGAACCCGCCCCGCGCCCGGCCAACAAACAGGCCACCCCCTATGCGCGCCAACTGGCTGCCAGCCTGAATGTGAACCTCAATACCCTCAAAGGCACTGGCCCTGAGGGCGAGATCACCGCCGATGACGTGCGCCGTGCCCAGCCGGTGGCCCGCCCCACCGAGGTGGCTCCGCCGCAGGAGCCGGAGACCCTGCCCCATGTGCAGGTGCCCGGCCATGGCCGCCCGATGAGCGCGATGGAAAAGGCGGTCGCCACCTCGATGACCGCTTCGCTCACCATGCCCACCTTCCATGTCACCATTAATGCCAGGCCGGAGGCGCTGATCAAGGCCGCCAAGGCCGCCAAGGTCTCGGTCACCGTAGCCATCGCCAAGGCCTGTGCCGAGGCCATCCGCCAGCACCCCAGCATCAACTGGGCCTACCAACCGGTGGAGAAGATCGTCGAACGGGATCAGGTGGATATCGGTATGGCGGTCACCGCCGATGGTGGTGGCCTGGTGGTGCCGGTATTGCGCCATTGTGAGTCGCGCGCTATCGATGAATTGAACGACAACTGGCGGGATCTGGTAGAACGTGCGCGCAAGCGCCGTCTTGCCCCGGAAGAGTATGCCAACCCCAGCTTCATGATCTCCAATATGGGCATGTTTGGTGTCACCTGGTTCGACGCCATCCCCACTCCCGGCACGGCGGCGATCCTGGCGATCGCCGCTGCCGGTGCCGAGGGGATGCCGCTCACCATCACCGCCGACCATCGCGTGGTCAACGGTGCCGAAGTGGCCGCCTACCTGAACACACTCAAGGGCCTGCTCGAACAGCCCGAGTCCTGG
>SLDE01000104.1 GCA_007125455.1 Ectothiorhodospiraceae bacterium | reverse complement strand
CTGGTCGTAGGTCGCAGGGATGCGACCTTCGAGCCTACAGGGATGTATTCACGGCGTACCAGAAATCAGGGGGTTACGCCTGCTTGGGCAGGAACTTCATGTAAGTATGCGCTCACCCTGAGCTTGCATATATACACTGGCGTTTCTGTGCGTTTATCATGATAATACCCATAAAAATACTAGCGTAATGTGAACAGCGCCAAGCTGTTGCCATCTTGCGGAGGAGTACACTATCAAACACCACATCCACTATCGTCCGGAGGGCTACGTGAGTCTACGTGAAAAACTCGCTGAAATGCTGCAACGGGTCAATCCCCAGGATATCGTCACCACGCGCTTCCATTCACGGGACTTCAACACCTCTCGCGCGGAATACCTCTCCATCCGCATCCGCACCCTGGCACTGCTGTTTGCCATCATGGCGCCGCTGTGGATCCCCATCGACTACCTGGTACTGGAGGGCACACTGTTCTGGAAGGTTGTCGCCCTGCGCCTGCTGTTCAGTGCCGCGCTGTTCGGGCTGACCCGCTGGGGAACCCACTGTAACAACCTGACCGCCGCCAGGATGCGGGTCTTTCTGTTTATTCTCATCCCTGGGCTGTTTTTTATGGTCTCGCACCTGCTGTTCCGAGAGGCGGGCGCGGAGCATTCGGTGTTGCTGGGTTATGCCTTCCTGCCCCTGCTGATGATGGCACTGCTGACCATCGTACCGCTGACCCTGCTGGAGGGGCTCGCCTTTGTGGCGATGATCACCGCCTACTTTGTCATCACCAAACTGCTGCTGGGCACACTGACAACTCTCGGCGCCCTGTCCGATCTTTGGCTGCTGTTACTACTGGGGCTTATCGCCCTGTGGGTGACGATGAGCCAGCTGCACATGCTGATGCGCCTCTACCGCGAGGCCACCCGCGATGCGCTCACCGGGCTGGTAAACCGCCGCGTCCTCTCAACCAAGCTGGAGAATGAGTTGGCACAAAGTGAGCGCCCGCTTGCCCTACTGCTCTTTGATCTTGATCTGTTCAAGCGTATCAACGACACCTATGGCCACCATACCGGCGACAACGTGCTCAAGGTGTTTGCCCAGGTGCTAAACGAACACTGCACCGGCAACTGCGTTGCAGGGCGCTACGGTGGCGAGGAGTTCATGGCCATCCTGCCCGACTGCGCACGGGAAGAGGCGGTGGCACTGGCCGAAAAGATCCGCGCTGCCTGCCACGACTATACCGTGCACAGCTCGGAAGATGAGCCACGCGAGGTGAACTTCACCACCAGCGTCGGCGTATCGATGCACCGCGACGGGGAAACGGCGGAAGAACTGCTCAACCGCGTGGATGAAGGGCTCTACAAGGCCAAGTCTGGCGGGCGGGACCTGGTGGTCTTTGCCGATTGATGTGAGGCGTGGTCAACGCAGAGATTAGCGAGTGCGCAGAGATGCCTACGGGGCCATTTCCTCTGCGCATTCGGTGACTATGGCATTACAGTCTTTTTGGCAGGCGCTACTGGTGGTAGGGGCGACTCAGCTCGTGCACCGCCTCGATGAAGGCCCCGGCGTGCTCAGGGTTGACGTGCTGGTGGATCCCGTGCCCCAGGTTGAACACATGGCCGCTGCCCTTGCCATAGCTGGCCAGGATGGTTGCCACTTCCTCACGGATCCGCTCCGCTGAGGCATACAGCACGGTCGGGTCCATATTGCCCTGCAGGGCGACCTTGTCACCCACACGACGCCGCGCCTCACTCAGATCGGTGGTCCAATCTATCCCCAGCGCATCGGCACCGGTCTCGGCCATGTCTTCCAACCACTGTCCACCGCCCTTGGTGAAGAGGATCACCGGGATCTTGCGTCCTTCGTGTTCACGCTTGAGGCCATCGAGGATCTGCTGCATGTATCGTAGCGAGAATTCCTTGTAGTCACGCGGGGTCAGGTTACCGCCCCAGGTATCGAAGATCTGTACCGCCTGGGCACCGGCCTCGATCTGGGCGTTGAGATAGGCGGTCACCGACTTGGCGGTGGTGTCCAGCAGTCGATGCATCAGGTCGGGACGATCAAACAGCATCCCCTTCACGTAGGCGTACTCCTTGGAGGTGCCGCCCTCCACCATATAGGTGGCCAGGGTCCAAGGGCTGCCGGCAAAGCCGATCAGCGGTACGCGCCCGTCCAGTTCCTTGCGGATGGTGCTCACCGCGTCCATCACGTATTGCAGCTCGGCATGGGGATCCGTCACCGGCAGGCGCTTCACGTCCGCCTCGCTGCGCACCGGCTTGTCGAAGATCGGCCCCTCACCCTCGGCAAAGCGCAATTCCAGGCCCATCGCATCGGGCACGGTGAGGATATCGGAGAAGAGGATCGCCGCATCCAGCGGGAAACGCTCCAGCGGCTGGATGGTAACCTCGCAGGCCAGCTCCGGATTCTTGCACAGATCCATGAAGCTGCCAGCCCGCGCGCGAGTCGCCTTGTACTCGGGCAGATAACGCCCAGCCTGGCGCATCATCCACACCGGGGTGTAATCCACTGGCTGCTTGAGCAGGGCACGCAGGAAACGATCGTTTTTCAATTCAGACATAAAAACCCTTTACCGCAAAGGGCACAAAGAGCGCGGAGGTATTTCTGCATTGATGCCCGGCAGTCACGTGCTAACAAGCTCCCGGTTTAGTGCTTACTCCACCTATATCCTGTCTTTGCGTCCTTCGCGTCCTTTGCGGTTAATTTCTTATACGTTTAAATAATCAAGGATACCTTCAGCGGCCTCGCGGCCTTCCCAGATGGCCGTGACCACCAGGTCGGAGCCGCGCACCATATCGCCACCGGCGAAGACCTTTTCGTTGCCGGTCTGGAACTTGTATCGGCCCTGTTCGGGGGCCTTCACCCGTCCACGCTCGTCCAGCTCGATGCCGAAGTCGGCGAACCACGGGGCGGGGCTGGGACGGAAGCCGTAGGCGATGATCACCACGTCGGCGGGGATGATCTCCTCGGAGCCGGGCACAGGTTCAGGGCGGCGGCGGCCACGCTCGTCGGGTTCGCCCAAGGCGGTGGTCACGACCTTGACCCCTTCTACCTTGCCATCGCCGACGATCGCTACCGGCTGGCGATTGAAGAGGAAGTTAACCCCCTCTTCCTTGGCATTCTGCACCTCCTTCTTCGAGCCGGGCATATTGGCCTCGTCACGGCGATAGGCACAGCTAACCTTCGCTGCCTGCTGGCGGATCGAGGTGCGGGTGCAGTCCATCGCGGTATCGCCACCACCCAGCACCACCACACTCTTGCCTTCCATGCTGATGTAGTCCTCTGGGGACTTTTCGTAGCCATGGCAGTGGTTGACGTTGGAGATCAGGAAGTCCAGCGCGGCATAAACGCCGGGCAGGTCTTCACCGGGGTTGCCGCCGGTCATGTAGTTGTAGGTGCCCATGCCGAGGAACACCGCGTCGTATTCGTCGGCCAGTTCCTGGAAGGGTTTTCCTTCGGGGCCGATCTCGGTGTTGAGCACGAACTCAATCCCCATACCCTCCATGATCTGGCGGCGGCGCTTGACGATCCCCTTTTCCAGCTTGAACTCGGGGATCCCGAAGGTGAGCAGGCCACCGATCTCCGGGTGGCGGTCGTAGACGGTCACCTTGACACCCTGACGGGCCAGCACATCGGCGGCGGAGAGCCCGGCCGGGCCGGCACCCACCACGGCGACACGCTTGCCGGTGTCCTTCACCTGCGAGAGATCCGGCTGCCAGTTGTTGGCGAAGGCGGTATCGGTGATGTAGCGCTCAACCGTGCCGATGGTAACCGCGCCCAGCCCGTCATTCAGGGTACAGGCCCCTTCACAGAGACGGTCCTGCGGGCAGACCCGTCCGGTGATCTCTGGCAGGGAATTGGTCTGGTGCGACAGCTCCACCGCCTTCTCCCAGTTGCCTTCATTGATCAGCTGCAACCAATTGGGGATGTAGTTGTGTACCGGACACTTCCACTCGCAGTAGGGGTTGCCGCAATGCAGACAACGCCCGGCCTGATAGCCAGCGGTCTCGCTGTCGAAGTCGCCGTAGATCTCGGCGTACTCTTTGATACGGACATCGGCCGGCTTCTTCTCAGCGTCGATGCGCGGGATATCCAGAAACTGTAATGCGTTTTTCTGACTCACGGTGCTTCACCATCAGTTTAATTAAATTTTCACCGCAGAGTTCGCCGAGGTCGCAGAGTTTTAAATGCAGGTGAGGAATGAATGCTCAGCGTGGTGCATTGCTGAACGTGTCAATCCCATCCCGGATAATCTTTCTCTGCGTACTCGGCGTCCTCTGCGTTGAATGAATTTATCACGCCGCCCGTTGCAGCATGACTTCGAGCAGGTTTTCCAGCTCCGCCGCCTTGGGCTTGACCAGCCAGAACTTGCATAGGCTGTCCTCGAAGTTATCGAGGATGCGTTTGCCGTGTTCGGAGCCGGTCTCGGCCACATACTCCTGCAACAGCTCGCGCAGGAAGCTGCGGTGGGCCTCTGTGGCTTCGGTGTTGATGCGGTGATGATCCACGTCGCCGTTACAGCGGTCATCGAAGGTGTTGCCCTCATCATAGACGAAGGCGAAGCCCCCGGTCATGCCTGCACCGAAGTTGACCCCGGTAGCACCCAGTACAGTGATCACGCCGCCGGTCATGTATTCGGCGCAGTGGTCACCGGCCCCTTCGATCACCGCGTAGGCACCGGAGTTACGCACCCCGAAGCGCTCACCGGCCATCCCGGCGGCGTACAGCTTGCCGCCGGTGGCCCCGTACAGGCAGGTGTTGCCGATAATGGCGTTCTCATGGCTGGCGAACCGGCTGCCCTGGGGCGGGCGGATCACCAGCTTGCCACCGGCCATGCCCTTACCCACATAGTCGTTGGCGTCGCCATCGAGGTACATGTGCAGCCCACCGGCATTCCACACCCCGAAGCTCTGCCCGGCGGTGCCGCTCAGACGCAGGGTGATCGGTGCGTCGGCCATGCCGAGGGTGTCCCAACGCTTGGCGATCTCGCCCGAGAGGCGTGCCCCCACCGAGCGGTTGATGTTTTTCAGGCAGTAGCTGAACTCCCCCCCGCTGCGTGACTCGATGGCGGGTAGGCAGTCCTTGACCATCTGCTCGGCCAGCACGGCCTCGTCGAAGGGCGCATTGCGCGGCTCGATGCAGAACTGCGGGGCGTCCTTGGCAGCCAATGAGCTGTCAATGATCGGGCTCAGATCCAGCTTGGCTTGGCGGGCGGTATCACCCGGCAGGATCTCCAGCAGGTCGGTGCGGCCGATCAACTCCTCCAGCTTGCGCACGCCCAGGCGGGCCATCCATTCGCGCACCTCGCGGGCGACAAAGCGGAAGTAGCTCTCCACCAGCTCCGGCTTGCCCTTGTAATGCTTGGCACGCAACACATCATTCTGCGTTGCCACACCGGTGGCGCAGTTGTTCAGATGACAGATGCGCAGGAACTTGCAACCCAGCACCACCATCGGCATGGTGCCGAAGCCAAAGGATTCGGCACCGAGGATGGCGGCCTTAATCACATCCAGACCGGTCTTCATGCCGCCATCGGCCTGCACCCGCACCTTGCCGCGCAGGTCGTTCATACGCAAGACCTGATGCGCCTCGGAGAGGCCAAGCTCCCACGGGGAACCGGCATATTTGACCGAGGCGATCGGTGAGGCGGCGGTGCCGCCGTCGTAGCCGGAGATGGTGATCAGGTCCGCATAGGCCTTGGCCACCCCGGCGGCGATGGTGCCGACACCCGGCTCGGAGACCAGCTTGACCGAGACCAGCGCCTCGGGATTGACCTGCTTAAGATCGAAGATCAGCTGCGCCAGGTCCTCAATGGAGTAGATGTCGTGATGCGGGGGCGGCGAGATCAGCGGCACACCCGGACGGGTGAAACGCAGCCGAGCGATCATGTCATTGACCTTGTGACCGGGCAACTGGCCGCCCTCACCAGGCTTGGCGCCCTGTGCCACCTTGATCTGCAGCACCTCGGCATTGACCAGGTAGCCTGGGGTAACACCGAAGCGACCCGAGGCGATCTGCTTGATCTTGGAGAAGCGGGTTTTGTCCGCATAGCGGACCGGGTCTTCCCCGCCTTCACCGGAGTTGGAGCGCCCACCCAGGCGGTTCATGGCGATCGCCAATGCCTCGTGGGCCTCGGGCGAGAGTGCCCCAAGGGACATCGCCGCAGTATCGAAACGCTTGAACAGCTCGGTGTCGGGCTCGACCTCGTCGAGGGGGATCGGGGTGATATCCTCGCGCAGCTTGAGCAGGTCGCGCAGTACCATCGCCGGGCGCTTGTTGACCAGATCGGCGAAGGCCTGGTAGTCCTCCCACTTGCCGCTATTGACTGCCTGGTGGATGGTCTTGATCACATCGGGATCGTAGGCATGTTGCTCACTGCCGTGCACGTACTTGAGCAGCCCCCCCTGTTCGATGGGCTTGCGCGGATTCCATGCGGCCTTGACCAGGGCACGTACATCCTCTTCCAGATCGGCAAAGTCCGCGCCCTGGATGCGGCTGGTGGTATCGCGGAAACACAGCGCCACCACCTCACTGTTCAGGCCGACGATCTCAAATAGCTGCGAGCCGCGATAGGAGGCCACCGAGGAGATCCCCATCTTGGACATCACCTTGAACAGCCCCTTGTTGATCCCGGCGCGATACTTCTCGCCCAGTGCGCTCGTATCCTTGTTGACGATCTCACCACTACGCACCAGGTCGTTCAGTACCTCATAGGCCAGATACGGGTATATCGCGGTGGCACCATAACCCAGCAATACCGCAAAGTGGTGCGGATCACGTGCGGTGGCGGTCTCCACCACGATATTGGCGTTGCAGCGCAAGCCTTCGGTGATCAGTCGATGATGTACCGCGCCGGTGGCCAGCGCGGCATGCACCGGCATGGTCTCGGCGCTGACATTACGATCCGACAGCACCAGGATCACCTTGCCGTCGCGCACTGCGGCGACCGCCTGGTCGCAGATCTGCTCGATCGCCTGCTTGAGGTTGCTGCCCAGTGGCTGGTTTAACTCGATAATCGCGTGGGCAAAGTCGGCCTCATCACGCGCGAGGAGCTGGCGGAACTTGCCTTCACACAGCACCGGCGAGTCGAGCACCAGACGGCGGGCATGCTCTGGGGTCTCTTCGAAGAGGTTTTTCTCGCTGCCCAACAGGGTCTCCAGCGACATGACGATCTGCTCACGGATCGGGTCGATGGGCGGGTTGGTGACCTGGGCGAACTGCTGGCGGAAGTTGTCGTAGACCGAGCGCACCCGGCGGGACATGATCGGATAGGGGGCGTCATCCCCCATCGATCCGATGGCCTCCTGGCCGCTCTCGGCCAGCACGCGCAGCACCTGATCGCGCTCTTCGAAGCTGACCTGGAATAGCTTCTGGCAGGCCTGGAGCAATGCCTTGTCCATCGGTTCGCTGCAGAGGGCTGCACCACCCAGCTTCGACTCGACGTGGATGGCGTTCTTCATCCAGTCTTTATATGGCTGGGCAGACTTGAGGCGCTGGTCGATCTCCTGGGGCAGGATCAGTTCGGCGGTCTCGGTATCCACCGCCAGCATCTGGCCCGGCTTGAGGCGTCCCTTCTTGAGTACGGTGGCGTTATCGTAGTCATAGACCCCGATCTCGGAGGCCAGGGTGATCACGCAGCCGCGATAGTCGCCTTCAGCGGCTTGCGCGCCATCCGGACGGGTGATCACGTAGCGCGCCGGGCGCAGGCCGTTGCGATCCAGGGTACAGGCGGCGTGGCGACCGTCGGTCAGGACGATCCCGGCCGGGCCGTCCCAGGGCTCCATGTGCATGGAGTTGTATTCGTAGAAGGCGCGCAGCTGCGCATCCATCTCGCTGACATTCTGCCAGGCTGGCGGGATCAGCAGGCGCATGGCGCGGAAGATGTCGATCCCCCCGGCCAGCATGGCCTCCAGCATGTTGTCCAGGCTGGAGGAGTCGGAGCCTTCCATCGACACCCACGGGCGCACATCGTCCATGTTGCCGATCTTGTCGGTGGCAAAGGTATAGGAGCGCGCACGCGCCCAATTACGGTTGCCACGGACGGTGTTGATCTCGCCATTGTGTGCCAGGTAGCGGAAGGGCTGGGCCAGACGCCACTGCGGCAGGGTGTTGGTTGCAAAGCGTTGGTGGAACACGGCGATCGCCGAGGACATGCGCTCATCGGCCAGATCGGGGTAGAACTGGGCAAGGAACTCCGGCATGACCATCCCCTTGTAGGAGATCACCTGGGCGGAGAGGGTCGGCACATAGAAGACCTCATCCCCGGCGGCCTCGCGCTGCTTCTCGGCGCGGCGGCGGGCGATAAACAGGTGGCGTTCAAAGTCACTGACGGCCATATCCGCCGGGCGGTTGACGAAGATCTGCTCGATCTGCGGCTGGGTGGCCTGGGCGGCCTCACCACAGGCGCTGGCGTCGGTGGGCACCACGCGCCAACCGGCAATCGCCAGCCCCTCGGCCGCGATCTCCTTGCCCAACACCTCGCGTGCGCAGCTCGCTTCGGCTTCGCTGCGGGGCAAAAAGACGACCCCGACGGCGTAGTCCTCGGCCAGCGTCAGACCTGCCTCGCTGGCCACGGCGCGCAGGAAGCTATCGGGCTTTTTCAGCAGCAGGCCACAGCCATCGCCGGTCTTGCCGTCGGCCGCGATGGCACCACGGTGGGTCATGCGCCCCAGCGCCTCGATCGCGGTGCTCACCAACCAGTGGCTGGTGGCGCCGTCCATATGGGCGATCAGGCCGAAGCCGCAGTTATCCCGCTCAAAGGAAGGGTGATATAGGCCGGTCGTTTCGTTCGTCTTTGTCACAGGCAGTAACCATATTGGTTGTTTGCGTAAAAGGGTCCGTCCCGCACTATTTCGCGGGCAAAATGGGCAAGCAGTATACTGCCAGCGAGGGTTTCATTCAATTATCGCGCCCGAAACGGGCTGCAGGCATGGATCAGCGTGCGCTGCCCATCTCGTCTTGCAGGCTGGCGAAGCTACGCGGCCAGGGACCTGCTCGACGCAGGGCCTCCGGCAGGCGGGCGATGGTCCCGCGCGCGGCGTCGGCATCGGCAAAGCTACCATAGCTCAGTACGTACCATGGGCGACCATCTCGGCGGGTCTCCACCACCACGCGCTCGCCGGGAAGGTTCAATGCGCGCATTGCGGCAAGTACCGCCCCTTCGCTGGACGCGGCGGCAAGCTGGATGGTGTAGTGGGCGGGGTCCTGGCTCCATACCCAGGCATCGTCCTTGGCCCCTGAGAGGCCATCGTCGGTCGTTGCGGCGGCAGCGGCGCTTTGCGGCGCACGGCTGGGCACAGGCTGCATCACCTGTTGCACACTGGCCATGCTGCGTATCCAAGGCTGCAGCCCGGCGGGAACCGCGGCGGCGGCACGCTCGGCCGCATTGCGGCTGGTGTAGCTTCCATGGGTCAGCACATAGAGGGGCTGGCCATTGCGCTCCATCATGAACTGCGCCAGGGGTTCGGCAAAATCCTCACGCGCCAACAGGGCCTGCAGGTTTTCATATTCGGCCGTGGCAAAGAGCTGCACCGTCAGGTTGTCTGCCGGTTGCTCCTTGAGCCATCGGGTGTCACGCAGCTCGCCAGGGGGCGTCGCGGGCGAGGTCGGGCGCTGCTCCATGGCGGGGTCGGCAACCGGTTCGCTGCGTACTTCGGCTACTGTCTGTGCGCCCTCGGTGTCGGCCACCAGTGGCAGAGGTGGCTCCTGCTCCGTGGCTGTTGCCAATTCCTCTGGCTGAACTGTCTCCGGCTCTGCGGCGGGCAGACGATCCTCACTCACCACACGAAAACGCAGTACATTCGAGCGGCGGTCATCGGGGGTGCTCAATTGCACCGCCCAACCGGCCGACTCGCTACCGGTATTGACGGTGAGGGCGATGGTCTGTTGATCCAGGTATTCGATCTGATCGCGCTCGAGTACCTCGATCTGTCCGGCGCGACTCAGTGCCACACGGCTATTGGCGCTCAGGCCTTCACCGCGCAGCAGCAGACGCTGAGGTTCATCGCTGGCGATGATCGGGTCGGGCTCTATCGCACGCAGCACGGTGGGGACCGTGACGGGTTCAGGCTCAGGCTCGGTACTGGCGGCCAGCTCTTCATCCAGCGCGGCCACATCCACCGGCTCTGGTTGTACCTGCGGGGGGGCTACGGTGGGTTCCTCCACATCACTGACACTGGCACTCAGCAAGGGGCGCATATCCGGACCGGCCAGCCCAGCGGTGCTGAAGGTGGGGCGCACGCCCACGGTGCCATCACCCACATCGCCGCAGCTGATCTGGATCCGTTCACCGTCGCGGATCACCACGGCCCAGGGCTGGGCTTGCTCGTTCAGCCGTACTACCGGACGTTCCGGGGTGCTGACCCGCGCCTCGCTGTCACGCTGCAGATACTCATACACCTGCCCATGCAGACCCAGTACGGTGCCGGCTATGGCCATCGCCGCCACGCCAAGCTTGAAGCCCTGGCTGTTCAACACAGCACCACCGCTGCGGGTCTTTTGCTGTAAAAACTGGTCGGCCTGCTGATTGATCTGCCCCGGCATACCGCCACTGGCACGGTGGATCTGGCGGATCTCCCGCCCACTCAGCGGAAGCTCCCCTTGCAGACCGGCAGCGCTGAGACGCTGGGCGATGTAGGCGGCGGTCTCCTGCTCGCCCATACCCTTCATCTCGATACGGTGAGCGGGGGGGAGCGCGGAAAAGCGCGGCTCGGCCAAACGGATGGCCAGTTCAGGCTCGCTGAACAGGATCAGGCGGATCAATTTTCCCTGCTCGCCCTCCAGCTGCGCCAAGTGCAGGACGATCTCCAGCAGGTCGTCGCTCAGCGCCTGGGCATCGTCCACCAGTAGCACTGCCAGTTGCTGATCTTGCATGGCATTGAGCTGGGCCTGCATCCCGGCGAGCAGTTGATCCGCTGGCAGACTGGTCATGTCGAGCCGGTAACACTGGGCCAGACGCGCAAACAAGGCATCGGCACTGGGGGCGGCGCTGCCCTCGATATGGCAGCTACGCCAATGCTCTTCACTACGTTGCAGGAATTGGCGGCAGAGGGTGGATTTGCCGGCCCCCTGGCCCCCTGTGACCAGCAGCACTTCGTCGCTGTACTGGGTCAGGTGCTGCAGCATGTCCAGTGATTGCTGGCGCTCGGGGTCAAGATAGAGAAATGCCCCCTCCGCAGTGGCGGCAAAGGGAGGGGTATTGAGATGGAAGTGTGTCAGGTAGCTCGGTGCGGCCGTGGCGGTCGAGCGGCGGGCAAAGCTGAACTTCATTGCGGGGCCCCTTCGCCTTCGGCAAAGACGACTCGGTAGCCTCGCTTGAGCTGCGCGTCACGGTAGCGCATCAGGGCATCATCGGCATCTTCACGGCACTCATGATGTTCCATCTTCACCGTAACACTGCCCCCCTGGTAGCCCCATTTTCTCATTAATGACCAGCCGCCCAGCAGATCCTCCTGCAGGAAGAGTTGATAAAACCTCGGTGGCCGTTCATCACCAGCCGGTGCCTGCAAATAGATGCGCATAGTCTAGATATGTTACCAATTAAGGTGCTGACCTGCGGGTCATCCTGTTGTTGTTCAGCTTTGCCTCGACACCAAAGGCTGTGCCCTTCGGCACCATTGATAACAATATATGGTATGTCGCCCACTGTAAAGTCATGTCAGCTCTCCCGGACTGAACAGCTTGCGATACTCCAGGATGGCGAAGCGGTCGGTCATGCCGGCGACATAATCGGCCACGGCCCGGGCACGCCCCGCTGGCCCTAGCTCGGCTTCCAACTGGCCCGCCCGTTCGCGGTGCTCGGGTGGCATCAGGCGCGTGTCTGCCTGCATCGCGGTGAACAGCTCACTAATCATGCGCTGTGCCTTGATGCTCATACGGTGCACCCGGTAGTGGCGGTAGAGGTTTTCGTACAGAAAACGCTTGAGTGCCTGGTGCTGTCGCTTCATTTGCGCGCTGAAGCTGATCAGCGGCTCGGGCTGAGCACGTACCTCTTCCACGTTTTGCGGTGCCACGCGCTTGATCCGCTCCTCACTGGTCGTGAGCAGATCCACCACCTGCCGGTTGATCATACGCCGGATGATCTCGTGGGTCAGGGTGCGCCCCTGCAGGTCGGGGTAGCGTTCGCGAACCTGAAGGTACTGCTCCTCAAAGAGCTGCTGCTCGCGCAGTTGCTCCAGGGTAATCAGCCCGGAACGCAGCCCGTCGTCCACATCGTGGTTGTTGTAGGCGATGGCGTCGCCCAGGTTGGCGATCTGCGCCTCTAGTGAAGGCTGTTGTTTGCGCAGGAAGCGCTCCCCCAACGCCCCCAACTGTTCCGCGTCGCGTGGGGAACAATGTTTGAGGATCCCCTCGCGGGTCTCAAAGCAAAGGTTCAGGCCGTCAAATTCAGCGTAGCGCTGCTCCAGCTCATCCACCACCCGCAGCGATTGCAGGTTGTGCTCGAACCCCCCGAACTCCTTCATGCAGCGGTTCAAGGCATCCTGGCCGGCATGACCGAAGGGGGTGTGGCCCAGATCGTGGGCAAGGCTGATCGACTCGGCCAGATCTTCGTTCAGCTTCAGTGCGCGGGCGATGGCTCGACAGATCTGCGCCACTTCGATGGAGTGGGTCAGGCGGGTGCGAAACATGTCCCCTTCGTGGTTGACGAAAACCTGGGTCTTGTACTCCAGCCGCCGAAACGCCGAGGAGTGGACGATGCGATCCCGATCGCGCTGAAATTCACTGCGATAGGCCGGTGCGTCTTCGTTTACCTGCCTGCCACGGCTGTTGTGCTCGCCACAGGCGAAAGCTGCCAGCCCCTCATGCATGGGATCGCTCCGCTGCTGTGGCAAGGTGTTGCTCCAGGGTGCTGCGGAGCTGTTCGGCAGTAAAGTCGTCACTGATCACCGACTGACCCAGTGCCTGCATCAGCACCAGACGCAGGCGCCCGGCCTGCACCTTTTTATCCACCGCCATCAGTTCCAGGAAACGCTCGGCTTCAAGCCTGTCAGGAGCGACCACAGGCAGCCCCGCCCGGGCGATCAACGCCCTGACACGCTCGGTATCCGCCGCGTCGATCCAGCCCATCCGCTGCGAGAGCTCCGCCGCCAGCACCATCCCGGTTCCGACTGCCTCTCCGTGCAACCATTCGCCGTAACCCATACCGGTCTCGATGGCATGACCAAAGGTATGGCCTAGGTTGAGTAGGGCGCGCTGGCCGCTCTCCCTCTCATCGGCGGCGACGATGGTCGCCTTGTCCTGACAGGATCGCTCAATCGCATGGCTCAGCGCCTGCGCATCACGTGCCAGCAAGGCATCCATGTGCTCCTCCAGCCAGCGGAAGAATGCCATATCGTTGATCAGACCGTATTTGATCACCTCGGCGATCCCCGCCGCGAGCTGGCGGTCATCCAAAGTGTTCAAGGTACTGGTATCGGCCAGTACCAGGCGCGGCTGGTGAAACGCCCCGATCATGTTCTTGCCCAACGGGTGGTTGACCCCGGTCTTACCACCGACCGAGGAGTCCACCTGGGAGAGCAACGTAGTGGGGATCTGAATAAAGTCCACCCCACGCTGATAGCTGGCAGCGGCAAAGCCGGTCATGTCGCCAATCACCCCGCCGCCCAGTGCCACCAGAGTGCAGCTGCGATCAAAGCGCTGGGTAAGCAGGGCATCGAAGATCCGGTTCCAGACCTCCAGTGTCTTGTATTGCTCACCGTCGGGCAGGATCACCTGCTCGCACTGATAGTCCGCAAAGGTGGCGCGGGTCTTCTCCAGATAGAGGGGGGCAACCGTCTCGTTGCTGACGATCATCACCTGACGCCCACGCACATGTGGGCGCACAAGCGCTTGCTGGCCCAACAGATCGGGACCAATGTGGATGGGGTAGCTACGCGCCCCCAATTCAACATGCAGTGTTTTCATGACGTCATTCAGGTATGGGCGATACGCTTAATATACCCGAATGCAGCAATCTCGTCAGGCACCGCGAAATTTATCGAGGTTTTGCAGCCTGACCACGATCTCCTTTACCACACTACGCACCGAGCGATCATCGGTATGGATCACCAAATCGGCCAAATCCCGGTAGATCGGGTCACGCTCGGCCATGATCTCTTCCAGCCGCGCACGGGGATTCTCCGTTTGAAGTAATGGGCGATTACGATCCTTGCTGGTGCGCTGAAATAGTTGATCCAATGTGGCGTACAGGTAGATCACGACCCCCCTGGAGCTCAGCATCTGCCGGTTTTCCGGCTTCAGCACCGCGCCACCACCGGTGGCAAGTATCACACCATCCAGGGCGCTAAGCTCCGCCAACATCGTCGTCTCACGCTTGCGAAACCCCTCCTCGCCTTCGATCTCAAAGATCAGCGGGATGCTGGCACCGGTGCGCGCCACGATTTCATGGTCACTGTCCTTGAACGGTAGCTTAAGGCTGTTGGACAACTGGCGTCCAATCGTACTCTTGCCTGCCCCCATCGGGCCTATCAGGATGATGTTGTTCACAGCTCACCATTTTCGCTCTACAAACAAAAACGACGGCACGGTTTCCCGTGCCGTCGTGTCATGCGGCGTGAAGATCACTCCATGCCGGTGGACATGCCTTCCTTGAGTATTCGAGGGGTGACGAATACCAGCAGCTCACTCTTTGCTTCATTGCGGGTGGTGGATCTGAATAGATAGCCCAGCAGCGGGATATCGCCCAGCAGCGGTACCTTACTTGCCCCTGTTACACTCTCTTGTTCATAGATCCCGCCCAGCACCACCGTCTCACCGTTATCTACCAGTACCTGTGTCTCTACGGAACGTGTATCAATCGAGGGCACACCGGCATAGATTTCACCGACACTGTCCTTATTGATATTAAGGTTCATCGAGATTCTATCGTCTGGGGTGATTTGCGGCGTCACTTCCAAGCTCAAAACCGCTTCCTTAAACGAT
>SLDE01000080.1 GCA_007125455.1 Ectothiorhodospiraceae bacterium | reverse complement strand
GGCCATCAGCACCAGCACCAGGGTAAAACCAATGCCGATACGCTTGCCGATGGAGAGGTTCTTCATTAAATACATCATTGTCCTGGTCGCTCCTTAATTTTAGGGTTTGTTTTTTTTCAGCCAACTGCCGATGACCCTCCTCGGCAGGGGGGTAAGTAACGCAGCCGCCCGGTGTCTCATACACACCACTCCCCCGAGCCTGCCTGGCGGTTGTTACAGTAAGTTCTAGCACCAATTGTAGTGAATTGTAAGCACTGAGTTTGAACTTTTTCCGTGTCGATTTCGTTGTTCGTAGGGGATGCTACTACGGGATACCGCGATAGCTGAGTCGCATTTTTGCGCAGCCAGTGCATTGCCGCAACAGCGCTTTGACCTGTTTTTTTGTCGGATGCTGTCTGACAGCACGCAATACGTCTTGGCAGGGGGCGTGATTTGCGGCAACCTGTTGGCTTTAGCACTGAGCGGAAATAGCACAACCATGAAGTTTAATGCCTGGGGCCACTGCTTCGACTGCCACTTTGAGGGGATGTTGGAGTACTGCCATATCGACGGAGAGGACTATCAAGACGAACAGGCCGCCGGGGTGATGCTGGTACAGCACTGCCCGGCCTGTGAGACTACCGAACACGCCCTGATCCCCATCGATTACTACCACGAGATGATGGCCGAGCTGAAGGCCCGCCTGGAGGGCCTGTGAGCGAGATCCCAGGCAAGGTGCGTCTGGATAAGTGGCTGTGGGCGGCGCGCTTTTTCAAGACCCGCGCCCTGGCCACCGAGGCGATCAATGGTGGCCATGTGCAACTCAATGGTAGCCGACCCAAGCCGGCGCGGGCGCTGCAGCTGGGCGATGAATTACAGATCGTGCGCGGCCAGGAGCGTTTTCATATCACCGTGCTGGGTCTGGCCGAGCGCCGTGGCCCTGCCAGCGTGGCGCAGCAGCTCTACGAAGAGAGCGAGCAGAGTCGTCAGCAGCGCCAGGAACAGGCCGAGCTACGTCGCTTGGAGGCCGCCTCTGGGCTGCGCAGTGCCGGGCGACCAGACAAAAAGGGTCGTCGCCAGATCCACCGCTTTAAGCAAATGACTTGAGATCCAGGCCAAACACCCCGATTAACCTACGACGAGGCAGGGTTTCCTGCCTGTTTTTTACCGCCCCAAGGGCGCGTGTCCCCAAAATGGAGAGTAATAATGGCAACCACCGAATTGACCAAAGACAACTTTGACCAGGTAGTCAGCAGCAGCGATTTTATCATTCTGGACTTCTGGGCCCCTTGGTGTGGCCCCTGCCAGAGCTTCGGTCCGGTCTACGAAGAGGTTTCCGAAAAGTATCCCGATATCACCTTCGCCAAGATCAACACCGAAGACGAGCAGGAGTTGGCCGGGCATTTTCAGATCCGCTCTATTCCTACGCTGATGATCATGCGCGATCAGATCGTGATCTACGCCCAGCCTGGCGCGCTGATGGGTGGTCAGTTCGAGCAATTGATCGAAAAGGCCCGCGAACTGGACATGGACGAGGTGCGCAAGCAGGTCGCCGAACAGCAGGCCGAGCAGGATCAGAACGCCTAACAGCCTGCTAAAGATCACCGCAGCGGCGCAGGGAACGCCGAGAAGGGATGTGTGCCGTCTGCGGTCAATCTGTCCAAGTCCCTTGGAATTGGCTTGGTAAAACCCGATAAAATCAGTAAACTATTTCTGTTTTCATCCGATTAGGGAGCACCCATGCGGCCTGCACAGATTGCCACCGTTCTGGAACAAGAGTTTCTCAGTACCCACGATGGGCACCACACCCCGGTGATGTTGTGGGGGCCGCCCGGTGTGGGCAAGTCGCAGATGGTGCAACAGGTGGGCGAGCGTCACGGCATGCCGGTGATCGACATCCGCCTGTCGCAGATGGAGCCCTCGGATCTGCGCGGGATCCCGTTTCGCCAGGGCGAGCATGTGGAGTGGGCGGTGCCCGCCATGCTGCCCGATGCCCAGCGCCACGGCGAGGCAGGGATCCTGTTTCTGGACGAGGTCACCTCCGCACCGCCCAGCGTCTCGGCGGCGGCCTACCAATTGATCCTCGACCGTCGTTTGGGCGAATACAAGGTGCCGAACGGCTGGGCGATCTTCGCCGCCGGTAACCGTCAGGGGGATCGCGGCGTCACCTACACCATGCCCGCGCCGCTGGCCAACCGTTTCGCCCACTTCGAGGTGGAGACCCACCTGGATGACTGGGTCAGCTGGGCCTATGCCAATGGCATTGACGAACGCATCATCGCCTTTTTGCGTTTTCGCCCCGAGCTGCTGTTTGATTTCGACCCGGCCCATAACCCGGTCGCCTTTCCTTCGCCGCGTTCCTGGGAGTTTGCCCACCGGGCGCTGCAAAAGTTTTCCAACCACGGCAACCTGCTGGTCAACACCCTGCAGGCCTGTGTCGGCCCCGCCGCCGGGATCGAATTGGGAGCCTTTGTTGCCAACCTCGATCAACTGCCCGATCTGGACGCCATCCTGCGCCGCGAGGCGGTCACTATCCCCAAAGAGATCGATCTGCAATACGCCGTTGCCTCCGCACTGGTCGGTCGCGCCCTGCGTGCCCGCCAGGAGAGCCCCGCAGAGGCCAGGGAGGTCTACGGCGCTATCCTCGACTTCGCCGGACGCTTCCGTCAGCGCGAGATGGGGGTGATGCTGGTCTCCGACCTGCACCGCGCCATCGGCCAGGAGATCTTCGCCGTGCCCGAATTCGCCCCCTGGGCCCAGGCCGTCGCCGAAGTGATGTTGTATTGATGTGATGTTTCAACGCAGAGGGCGCAGAGAACGCAGAGGCATTAAGGTGTTGGTGCTGCCCTTTGCCGCTTCGACGTTGAAGGCAGAGCAGTGGAATTTCCGGGTTCAAATGGAACTTTCTCTGTGAACTCTGCGTACTCTGCGTTAAAGGCTTTTACGTATGGCCAATGATTGTGAATTGAAACTGAGCGCGGCGCGCACCAAGCTGATCCTGGATAAGCCCTTTCTGGGTGCCTTGGTGTTGCGTCTGCCGATGATCGAGGCGGACGGGGCGTGGTGCCGCACCGTGGCCACCGATGCCCGTGCGTTTTACTACAACCGCGACTACATCGACTCACTTTCGGTGGACCAGACCCAGTTCGTGCTGGCCCACGAGGCCTTGCACTGCGGGCTCTCCCACTTCGCCCGGCGTATGCACCGTGAGAAGCATCGCTGGGATCTGGCCTGCGACTTCGCCATCAACCCGTTGTTGATCGCCGACGGCCTCACCCCCTGTCCCGATGCGCTCTATCTGGAAGACTACGCCGAGATGACCGCCGAGGAGATCTACCCCTGCCTCGACGAGCACGAAAACCTCATGCCCCACGACGACCATCTCTACGATCAGGACAACGAGAGCGGTGGTGGCCGCCAGGGGGCCGGGGGCAGCCACGACAGCAGTGAGAAGGGTTCCGAGGGCGGCGACCAGCAGCAGAAAAAATCCCCCGACAACACCGGTGGGCGTGGTGACGCACAACGGCCGGAAGAGACCCGCCAGGAGCCGGGCGGTGAGGGTGAGCAGCAGGAGCAGCCCGAGGATGGCGAGGGCCAGGGACAAGGGGCCAAACAGCCGCCACCGCTGAGCAAAGAGGAGATGGAAGACCTCTCGGTACAGTGGCAGCAGCGCATGGCAGGGGCCGCCCAGCAGGCGATGCAGGCCGGCAAGCTCAGCGGGCCACTGCGCCGTATCATCGACCATCTATTACAGCCGCAACTGCCCTGGCGCATGTTGCTGGCGCGCTACCTGAACGCCACCGCACGGGACGACTACAGCTATTCACGTCCCTCCCGGCGCGAGGGCGACTACATCATGCCCAGCCTCAAGAGCCACGAATTGGATGTAGTGGTGGCGCTGGACGTAAGCGGCTCGGTCACCGACAAGGAACTGACCGAATTCGTCTCCGAGGTGAACGCCCTCAAGGGGCAGATCCGTGCCCGTGTTACCCTGCTCGCCTGCGATTCGGCGCTGGTCGGTTCCGGCCCCTGGCACTACGAGCCCTGGGAGGAATTTGAATTACCGCAGCAGTTCCAGGGCGGCGGCAGTACCGATTTTCGCCCGGTATTCCACTGGCTGGAGAGCGCCCAGCGCCGTCCCGACGTAATGGTGTGGTTCACCGACGCCCAGGGCCACTTTCCCGAACGGGAACCCGCCTACCCCGTGGTCTGGCTGGTCAAGGGCAAGGCCCGCATCCCCTGGGGCCAACGGATTCAGCTAAACTGATTTGTTTCAACGCAGAGTACGCAGAGAGCACAGAGAAAAAATGAGTGCAATACTATCAGCGAACAGGTGTTGATGGTCGCTTGGACATCTGTGACCTCTATGACTTCATGTCTTACTTTTCTCGGCGTTCTCTGCGCTCTCTGCGTTAAAAAGCTTTTGAGGTTTTATTAAGTGGAACTGAGTAGTGAAGATGCCTTGCGGGTGAATGTGCTGGTGGCCAATGCCCAGGCGATCCGCATCGATGAAAACAGCATGACGGTCTACGGCCTGAACGGTGAGCAGGAGATGAGGTTTCCGCTCAACCCCACCGGGCGCAGCGATCAGTACCTGCAGGCGGTGCGCAATACCCTCTCGGCGGCGGTGCTCGACTCACCCGGCGGCTACCCGGTGTTTTTGCGTCGCTGGACGCGCATGGGGCAGATCGACAACGATCAGCTCGATCGCCTGCTCAAGCTGGGTGAGCCGGAGGCGGTGATGGCAGTGGTCTGCTCACGCAACCTCTCCAGCGAGCTGGCACGCCGCGCCTGGTGGTGTGCCCCCTACGCCGAACACGCCCGGCGCATGTTGGAAAGCCCCCAGGTGGTGGCCGGCGAGATGGGTAAGGTGCTGGCGGATTACCTGATCGAACACCTGCCCTTTGAGACCGAGCCACGGGATATGCTCAGCACCGTGCGCCTGGTGTTGCAGCCGGGACTGATCGATGAACAGCAAAAGCAAAAACTCTGGGAGAGCGGTGCGCGGCAGAAGACCTATCGCATCGGCTTTTTGGAGGCCCTGCCCAATGATCTGCCGGCGTCGCATGCGCCCAATAGTAAGCTGGAAGCCTGCACTCCGCGGCTCATGGCGCTGGCCGAAAACCCCTACGCCCAACAACTGTTCGGCCTGCTCGACGCCCCCGGCCAGGCCTTCCTGGCGGTAGCCCAGGACGTGCTGCTCCACCCCGCCGATCAGGAGGTGGCCAGCGCCATCTTTAACGCCCTGGGCCGTCGCCTGTGCGCCCTGTGTCGACGCGCTGGCTTGCGCGAGCTGGGCGAGATCGACGCATTGCTCAAGCGGCTTTGGCAGGAAGACCAGGCTGTGCAGCACCTGCTGGCCGAGTTGCCCGAGCTGGAGGCCGAACTGCAGGCCATGCTGCGCCTGGCCCATGTGAGCGAGCACCTGCTCAACCCGATCTTTGGTCAAACCGATGCGGTGGGCACCCTGATGCAGGAAAAGATCGAGCCGGTCACCCTGCCGCTGGCGCAGGACATCGCCACGCTGCAGGGGGCTGACCCGGAGCAGGTCGGGCGGCGCAAACGGCGCGGACGGCGGCGCTGATGGCCGCGCCGATCCTCATCCAGACCGTCGAGGCCCGCATTACCCTGCTGGTGGGCGAGGAGCTGGTCGAGCAACAACTGGGCTATCTGCCCTGGCTGCTGGGGGAGAACCTCGCCGGCCTGGTGGATCCCTGGGTGATGGAGCAGGGCATGGGCTACTACCCGGCGCTGGACTACCTTCGTCAACAACCCGAGGTGGTAGACCCGGCCCTGTTGACCCTTATCGACCAGGTCGCCTTCTTCTGTACCGACTATAGCGAGCGTGAATTGCTACGTCGCCTGAAGCGGCAGTTTTCCCGTGTCTCGATCAGTCACAGTCAGTGCCTCGCCTATACCATGCCGCGCATCCGCCTCAGCCGGGGCGGTGCCCCCGGTGAACTGGCGCGTCACTACGCCCCCAATCGTTTGCGTCTCACCTTACAGCTGAGTTCCCTGCAAAAGGCCGAGTTCGACGGCATCGAGCAGCTCAGCCTGGAGAAGCTGCAACGCTGGGGCCGCTCCGCCTTCGCCGAGTTTCAGATAGAAGGCTCACGCCTGCTCACACCCGTAAGCAAGACGGAATAGGGGCAAGGGGAATGGGAAAGGACGTAGGGTGCGGTGAGCCCCGCGAACCGCACCGCAAACCCAGAGCCGCTTTACGCTTTCCACTTAGTCCCTGATAAGTTTCTCCCATCGCCCCATACAAAGGCTTGTTTTCCTTTGTGATTTCAAGGGGAGCATAATCGCTCACACATTACCTCAGCGTGATGCGTCGGCCCGGTCAGTTGAATTCGTGCCGAATAACGATAAGATTGCACCCCTTTGACTTGAGGGTGCTTGGGTTTCTGGCAGTTGTGAGGGCGAGGCAGGTGCGCCTGTCCCGGTAGAGCCATACCATCCGGATCCGCGTCCGTATTTGCCAAAACAAGCGACTTTTCTGAATTTAACGAAAACCAAAGGAGCCAAGCATGCGGCTGATACTTCTGGGCGCCCCCGGCGCAGGCAAGGGTACACAGGCACAATTCATCTGCGAAAAATTCGCGATCCCACAGATCTCCACCGGCGATATGCTGCGCGCTGCCGTGAAGGCGGGCACCCCGCTGGGCCTGGAGGCGAAAAAGATCATGGACGAGGGCGGGCTGGTCTCGGACGACATCATCCTGGGGCTGGTCAAGGAGCGCATCGCCGAGGACGACTGCAAAAATGGCTTTCTGTTCGACGGCTTCCCGCGCACCATCCCCCAGGCCGAGGCACTCAAGAACGACGGAGTACCGCTCGACTACGTGGTGGAGATCGACGTGGACGACGAGGAGATCATCAAGCGTATGAGTGGCCGTCGTGTACACCCAGGCTCCGGGCGTACCTACCACGTGGAGTTCAACCCGCCCAAGGTGGAGGGGAAGGACGACGAAACCGGTGAAGACCTCATCCAGCGTGACGACGACCAGGAAGCCACCGTGCGCAAACGCCTGGAGATCTATCACTCGCAGACCAAGCCCCTGGTGGAATTCTACTCCAGCTGGGCCGCTGGCGGTGATAGCGGCGCTCCCCAGTATGTGCGTGTTGCCGGGGTGGGCGGCGTAGATGATATTCGCGACGCGGTGTTCGCTGCACTCAAATAATAAAGGCAGTCAAAAGTGACAAGTTAAAAGTGGCAAGGGTCGGCCCCATGCAGTGGTGGGCTGACTCGCCGCTTTTCTCTTTCATGACGCTTCCCGCTGGCCTTGGCCACGGCCATCCTGTATCTTCCCTTCTATGAACGATACCTCTCCCCCCCAAGGCATATTGATCACCAACCTCGGTACCCCCGACGCGCCGACTCCGGCGGCGTTGCGCCGCTACCTGGCAGAGTTTCTTTGGGATCCGCGCGTGGTCGATGTACCCCGTCCACTGTGGTGGTTGATCCTCCATGGCGTGATCCTGCGCATTCGTCCTGCCCGTTCGGCCAAGGCCTATGCCGAGGTGTGGAGCGAGGAGGGTTCGCCGCTATTGGTGATCGCCCGCCAGCAACAGCAAAGGCTGCAACAACAACTCGATGCCCAGGCACCGGGGCGTTACCGGGTGGCGCTGGGGATGCGTTACGGTAATCCCTCCATAGCCTCCGCACTGGATGAGCTTAAGGCCCAGGGCTGCAAACGACTGACGGTGTTGCCGCTCTACCCGCAAAACTCCTGCTCCACCACCGCCTCGACCCATGACGCCCTCTCGCAGGCA
The DNA here is from genome assembly GCA_007125455.1 of Ectothiorhodospiraceae bacterium. Classification (GTDB taxonomy): domain Bacteria; phylum Pseudomonadota; class Gammaproteobacteria; order Thiohalomonadales; family Thiohalomonadaceae; genus SLDE01. The sequence goes on along the minus strand of SLDE01000080.1, from coordinate 7,312 downwards.
TGGCGGCGTCAGCGCGAGCTGCCCCACCTGCGTTTTATCGCCGACTACCACGATCACCCGGCGTACATTGCCGCATTGGCCGCCTCGGTGCGTGAGCACCGCGCCGGTCGGCAAGCGGGGGAAAAGCTGATGATCTCCTTTCACGGCACCCCGCGTCGCTTCCGTGATGAGGGCGATCCTTACTACTGGCAGTGTCAGCGTACCGCCGAGCTGCTGGCCGAAAGCCTGGGCCTAACGCAGGACGAGTGGCTGCTGAGTTTCCAGTCCCGCTTTGGCCGCGAGGAGTGGCTCAAGCCCTATACCGACAAAACCCTGGAACAGCTCGCTGGAGAAGGGATGAAACGCATCGACGTGATCTGCCCCGGTTTCTCCGCCGACTGCCTGGAGACTCTGGAAGAGATCGCTGGCGAGAACCGCGAGATCTTCCAGCACGCCGGGGGCGAAGCGTTGCACTACATCCCCGCCCTCAATAGCCGCGACGACCACATTGCCATGATGGCTGCGTTGGTGGTTGACTAATAAAACGCTTTGCTGCAGAGGCACAGCCATCATGGCGGCCATGGGCCTTCCTATAGGGCGGGCCGTGCCCGCCATTGGGCGGGGGCGATTACTTACCCCCGGTGCCCTCTGTGGCTGGCTTGTGCTTTTCAGTCCTTGAATACTATCGCCACTACATCCCGGTAATGCTTGGCGAAGTGCACCGTCATGCCCGCGCGGATGTAGTCGGGCAGTTCTTCAAAGTCGCCCCGGTTGGCTTCGGGCAGGATCAGCTCCATCACCTTGGCGCGTCGGGCGGCGATTACCTTTTCGCGGATCCCGCCCACCGGGAAGACCATGCCGGTAAGGGTCAGCTCGCCGGTCATCGCCAGCGATCTTTGTAGACGCTGTTTGCGCGCCAGGGAGAGCAGCGCGGTGGCCATGGTGACACCGGCGGAGGGGCCATCCTTGGGTGTCGCTCCCTCGGGGACATGCAGGTGGACAAAGGCCTCATCGAAGAAGGTCGCAGCGCCCTCAAACTCTTTTAGGTGCGAGGCGATGAAGCTGTAGGCGATCTCGGCCGATTCGCGCATCACCTCACCGAGCTTGCCGGTGAGTTTGAAGCCGCGATTGGTGCTGTGTACCAGGGTCGCCTCGATGCTCAGGGTGGCCCCACCCATCGCTGTCCAGGCCAGGCCGGTGACCACCCCCACGCCGACCAATGGGCGCTCCTTGCCGAAGAAGGGTTTGCCCAGGTAATCAGGCAATACCTTGGGACCGATGCGGATCGAACCCTTGTGTCCAGTGACGATCTTCATCGCCGCCTTGCGCACCACCTTGCCCAATTGTTTCTCCAGATTACGCACCCCGGCCTCACGGGCGTAGCCTTCAATGATCTGGCGCAGGGCGCTGTCGCTGATCTTCAGCTGGGCATCGCGTACCCCGCCACGCGCCAGTTGGCGCGGCCAGAGGTGGTGGCGGGCGATATCCACCTTTTCGTCGGTGATGTAGCCAGACAGACGGATGATTTCCATACGATCCAGCAGCGGGCCAGGAATGGTATCGAGCTGATTGGCAGTGCAGATGAACAAGACCTTGGAGAGATCAAAGCGCAGATCCAGGTAGTGATCGAGAAACTCGCTGTTTTGCTCCGGGTCCAGCACTTCCAGCAGGGCTGCCGCCGGATCACCATGGTAGGAGGCACCGACCTTGTCGATCTCATCGAGCATGATCACCGGGTTCTCGCTGCCTACTTCCTTGATCGCATGGATGAACTTGCCCGGCATTGCGCCGATGTAGGTACGACGGTGGCCCTTGATCTCGGCCTCGTCGCGCATCCCACCCACCGAGAAGCGGTAGAACTTGCGCCCCACCGCCTCGGCCACCGAGCGACCGATGGAGGTCTTGCCCACACCGGGGGGGCCGACCAGCAGCAGGATGGAGCCGGCAATGCTGCCGCGCAGCTGACCGACGGCAAGAAATTCGAGGATGCGCAGCTTTACATCGTCCAGCCCGTCGTGGTCACGATCGAGGATCTTGCGCGCCCGCTTGATGTTGAGGATGTCCGCAGACTGCACCCCCCACGGCAGCGAGGTGGCCCAGTCCAGATAATTACGGGTGACGCCGTATTCGGGTGAGCCTGACTCCAGGATGGAGAGTTTTTGCAGTTCGTCGTCGATGCGTTTTTGCGCATGTTCCGGCAGGGTGAGTTTGTCGATGCGTTCGCCAAAGCGATCGGCATCGGCGGTACGATCGTCCTTTTCCAGCCCCAACTCCTTTTGTATCTCCTTTAGCTGCTCACGCAAAAAGAAGCGCCGTTGCTGATCCGACATTTGCTCTTCAACCCGCTGGCGGATCTTCGATTGCAGCTTGGCCAGCTCCAGCTCCTTTTGCAGGATCACCAGCACCTTTTTCATGCGTTCGATAAGCGGTGCGGTCTCCAGGACATCCTGTAGCTGAACCTTATCGGCACTGGTCAGGCTGGCGGCAAAATCGGCCAACGGGGAGGGTTCATTGGGGCCAAAACGGTTAAGAAAATATTTCAGTTCTTCGCTGTAGAGCGGGTTGAGTGGTAGTAGTTCCTTGATGCTATTGATGATCGCCATGCCATAGGCGCGTACCTCATCGCTGCGTTTTTTGCCCTGTTCCTGCAGGTACTCCACCTGCACCTGGTAGGGCGGTGCCTCCGACAGCCACTTGATAATGCGAAAGCGCTGCAGCCCTTCGGCGATGAATTGCAGCTTGCCACTGGAGCGGCTGGGGTTGTGCAGGCGTACCACGCTACCGATGGTGTGAAAGTCTACCGCCTTGAGCGCCTCCAAGGTCTCACCGCGTACCATCACCAGCCCGGCCATGTGGTGCTCTGACTTGCCGATCTTCTCGATCGTCTTTAGCCACGGCACCTCATTCATCACGATGGGCATGGCCTGCGCCGGGAAGAAGGGGCGCTCCAATAATGGCAGCAGATAGAGCGTGGTGGGTAATACGTTGGCGGTGAGGGCAAGTGCCGAATCTTCATCCTGATCGACAAGCTCGGCTTCAATGGCGTGTTGTTCTTTCATCATCCAACCTCGTTTTATAACGTGTAGCGTGCTGTTTAAATGTAATAGCTTTTAGGCATATTGAAAATGTTTTGCTGAATAAATTTCGGCTGAGCATTTCCATTAAGCATAAATAAGGCAAAAAAAGGCGAAAATTTGCCGAATTTATGCAAAAAAGGGCTTTTTCTTTTACAAAAATCAACAAAGTGTGTTTATAATTTGGATGGTATATTCAGTTAACACCAAATGATTCCTAAAGGAGCGCTAAATATGGCACGTCCCAAGAAGGCTGCAACCAAGAAGCGTGTAGTAAAGAAGACTGCCACCCGTCGTGGTCGTCCTTCCGCTACTGCAATGGCAAACAAGCTGGATGCTACCAAGCATCCTGCATTCAAGGCGGCACTGAGCCGTGCTGAAAAGGCCGCCACTGCGGTGAGCAAGGCAGAAGATGCCGTGAAAAAGGCGAGCGATGCGCTGGCGGCAGCTCGTGCCAAGGCGAAGATCGTCAAGACCGCTGCGGCTAAGAATGCTGTGCCGAAGAAGATGGACGCCGTCGCCGTCGCCAAGGCCAAGGTGGCTGATGCCAAGTTCGAGAAGAAGCTGGCCGATGCGATGATCTCTACGCTGGTGAAGTTTGAAGCCGCCCAGGCCAAGGCCTACGATCGTGCGCTGGCCAATGCGGTCAAGGCGCAGGAGCGCAAAGAGGCTGTGGCTGTCAAGAAGAAGACTGCACCGCTCAAGAAGCGCCGTACCGTCAAGAAGCGTCGCACCGTCAAGAGCACTGAAGCTTCCGCTTGATAGGTCAATAAAGGCCACTCGACAGATGCACCGAGTGGTTTTTTTATCGGCATAAAAAAGGCCGACCCGTGATGCGGGTCGGCCTTTTTTTGTCCGTTTGCTAAAGGGCCCTAAAGCATGCTGAAGGGCTGCACCTCGACGATCGCTCCTTCCTCAACATCACCGCACTCTGCCGGTAATACGATGAAGCAGTTGGCCTGGCTCATCGAGCTGAGGATATGGGAACCCTGTGGCCCGGTGCTGCGTACTACCAGCTCCCCTTCGGCGTCGTTCTCCAGGATACCGCGCTGGTAGTCAGCCCGTCCCGGGCGCTTTTTCAGACGGCTAACAGTGCGCAGCTTCAGGCTGCTGGCCGTGGTGTCGATTTCGCCCTGCAGGTGGCGCAGGCTGGGTTTGACGATCTGTTGGAAGGTGGCCATGGAGGAGACCGGGTTGCCCGGTAGGCCGAAGAACAGGGCCTGTCCCAGGCGACCGAAGGCCAGTGGTTTGCCCGGCTTCATGCGAATGCGCCAAAAGCCGATTTCGCCCAGTTCGTCGAGGATCTGCTTCACATAGTCGGCATCACCCACCGAGACCCCGCCGCTGGTGATCACCACATCGGCAATTGCGGCGGCCCCCTTGAAGGCCTCGCGAATCGCCGTTGGATCATCGCGGATCACCCCCATGTCGTGGTGCTCTACATCCATTTCGCGTAACAGTCCGTATAAGGCGTAGCGGTTGCTGTCGTAGATCTGCCCTGGCCCCAGTGCTTGACCGAGGGAGCACAGTTCGTCCCCGGTGGAGAAGCTGGCTACGCGCAGGCGGCGGCGCACCGCTACTTCGGCGATCCCCAGCGAGGCGAGCAACCCCAGATCGGCCGCTTGCAGACGTCGGCCGGCGGGCAACACTGGACTGTTGGCGGCAATGTCCTCGCCGATCTGGCGTACATTGGCCCCCATTCGGTGTTCACCCTGGATCTGCAGGCTATCGCCTTCACGCATGGTCTGTTCTTGCATCACCACGGTATCGCAGCCCGTGGGTAACATCGCCCCGGTCATGATGCGCACCGCCTGGCCGGGCTTGACTTCACCCTCGAACGGCACTCCCGCCAGTGCCTGACCGACCACGGTCAGTGCCGTTTGCTTCGCCAGGTCGTCGGCGTTGATGGCATAGCCATCCATCGCCGAGTTGACGTAGCCGGGGACATTGATAGGGGAGGTCACCGCCTCGGCCAGCACGCGCCCGTAGGCGTCTTGTAGGCTACAGCGCTCAAAGCCGCTGATGGCCTCAAGGCTGTCACGAATACGTTGCTGTGCCTCGGCGACACTGATCAGGCCGTCGTTGTTCATGGGTTCTTTCCTCGTGGTGTCTCTCCCCATCCAGCGCAGAATAAACTGGACAATCTCCGGTGGTTGGTTGAGATCCAGACAGGGGATGGGGCGTTGGGTTTGAATGGGGCTGTCTGTGGCCAGTGCGATCACATGCTGATCGTCAGGATAGAAAGCGGGGCGTCCGTGCTGTTGCATCAGTGTCTGGCGTTGACACTCGATACGGGGGATGGACTCGTGCTTGAAGCCTTCGACCAGCACCAGATCGCATTGGCTTGGATCCAGTTGTTGTAAGAGTTCTGCGAGACGTGGTTCGTCGCTACCCTCGGTGGTCTCTTGCATCAGCGCCCAGCGTTTGGCGCTGGCCAGCAGGACCTGGCTGGCACCGGCCTGGCGCAGACGGTAGCTGTCCTTGCCGGGCTTGTCGATGTCCACCTTATGGTGGCTGTGTTTGATGTAGCTGACCTGCAGGCCCTGCGCCCGTAGCAAGGGCAGCAGCTTTTCCAGCAGGGTGGTTTTGCCGGTGCCGCTGTAGGCTGCAAAACCCAGCAGTGGGCGGGCAAAGGGTTTATCCACCGGGTGTCACCTGTGTTGCGTCGTCGAGTTGTTCTGGGGTGTTGATATTGATGAAGGCATTGGCTTGATCGCTGAAGTCAGCCAGGCAGTGGCGCTGGCTGCGAAACCAGTGCTGCACGCGCCGCTCGCCGGCAAGCAGATAATCACGCAGATCGCTTTTCAGGCCACAGTCGGCCAGCATGATCACCGGGTGGCTGCGCTCGCCGTCGCTGACGCTGCATACCTGGGCGTTTTGCTGTGCCAGCATCTGCCCCATGCGGGTCACCAGATCATGGGGAAGAAATGGGGTATCGCAGGGGGCGATCAGCACATAGCCACTACCAACCTGCTCCATTCCGGCGAGCAGCCCAGCGAGGGGACCTAAGCCGCCCGGCAGGCTGTCTCCGATGAGTGGGAAGCCATACTCGGCGTATTGTTGGTGGCTACGCTGGCAATTGATCAGCAGGGTTTCGCATTGGGGGCGCAGGCGTTCGATGACGTGGGCAATCAGCGGGCGTCCACGCAGTGGGATCAGTCCCTTGTCCCGGCCGCCCATGCGCCGTCCGCCGCCGCCGGCGAGGATGACCCCAGTGATCTTTTGTTGATAGGCTGCGCTCGTCATAGCGGTAGTTTATCATCGTTATCGGGCATTGATAGCGTTTGCTGGAAAGGGGGGCAGGTATGGCACGAACACGCGGACCACGCGAGGCATGTTTTCAACTTGTCTCGCAGCAGACATGTTATCAGGGGTTCTTTCGCATGGAGCGTTATCGCCTGCGCCACAGCCTCTATCGTGGGGGACTGAGCGGAGAGTTGACCCGTGAACTGTTTGAGCGTGGCCATGCGGTGGCGGTACTGCCCTATGACCCGCAGCGCGATATGGTGGTGCTATTGGAGCAGTTTCGTATCGGTGCCCTGGCGATGCCCGGTGGGCCCTGGCTAGTGGAGATCGTGGCCGGGATGATCGAGCCGGGTGAGGACGTCGAAACGGTAGCCCGACGTGAGGCGATGGAGGAGGCGGGGGCCGAGCTGGGGTGTCTGCACTTTATCTGCGACTATCTGGTTAGTCCGGGCGGAACCTCGGAGCGGATCAGCCTGTATTGTGCCGAGATCGATAGCCGGGGCCTGGGGGGCATCCACGGTCTGGCGGAGGAGCATGAGGATATCCGGGTCGAGGTGGTGAGCTTCGATACCGCTTGGCAGTTGTTGCAACAGGGGGAGATCAATTCGGCCAGTCCGATCATTGCCCTGCAATGGTTGGCGCGAGAGCGGTGTAGGACAAACTCGCCTTTTCATCAGGTAGGGAAGGGGCTATAGTCTATATATGATTATGTTTGTTTTTGAGGTGACGAGATGGTCGGCAGTGTAGGTATGAACAGCTCCCTCGCCGGTATCCAGCGCGGCATGGAGGGGCTCAACCGCAATGCGGCCGAGATCGCCCAGGCATCCACGGGCGAGGGTGGTGATGTGCTGCAACCGCTGGTAGAGAGCAAGGTCAACAAGCTTCAGGTCGAGGTCAATACCAAGATGCTCAAGACTCAGGACGAAGTGTTGGGTACTTTGTTTGATGAAAAGGCTTGATGGATTCGGCCCCTTGCGTCATTGCCTGAGGGGGTCTTCGTTGCCCGTTGAGGC
>SLDE01000029.1 GCA_007125455.1 Ectothiorhodospiraceae bacterium | reverse complement strand
GCTTTACACCCCCCCGGCCAAGGTAGCTTACAGCGCAAGCGCTTGCTCGCTGCGGCCCAGGGCCTGGAGCAGCCGCTTAGGCTCATCACCGTTATCCCGAAACGTATCCAATGCCTGTTCGGCCAACTGCTGCCAATGCTCGCTTCCCTGTTTGCAGGCCTCGAGCATCAATTTCCCGCCATCCCCCTCCAGCCAGGCGCGGTAGGCGGCGGCGAGGGAGGGAAAGAGGGCCTTGCGCATCCCGCTGAGGTTGGCGATAAAAAAGTGCAGGCTGGCATCCATCGATTCCCCCAGCAACATCGGCAGGGTATAACGGCAATCCACCAGATGATCGCGGATCGCCCGCAACTGCAACTCGGCGTGGGAGTGGGGCAGGGTGCTCAACAAGGCCTCCCATTGTGGTCCCAGTGCATCACCCACCAGCACCTCGCCCACCTCATGTTCCAGCAACACCCGCATTTCCTGGGCAGCCATCTGCTCCAGGGCCTGGTCTCTATCCCGCGTGAAATCATAGTGGGCCACGGCTCGGGCGATTGCCCGATCCGGCTCTTGCCAACCCCATTCCTCCAGCTTCTCCCAAAGCATGCGCTGTAGTGATTCACGGCGCAGGTAGATATGCCGGTTAAGGCTGAGTGCGGGCGGGGCGGTCAGCTCCCGTGCCCATTCCCTACCAGCCAGATGGACACGGATGCCACGGTATTGTTGTGTGCTTTCCAGCTCGGCAAGGAAGAAATGCGGCTTGCTGCCGCAGAGCCCGCCGCTGTAGAGCAGCCCCTGGTGGTCCAGGTGCTGGTTCACCCCGTCGCTATCGAAGGGCAGCAGAGCCTGTCCTACAAGCTCGATATCGCGATAGTCCTCTTGCTCGATCTGCTCCCAAAGTTGCTCGCGCTCGCTTAACCACTCCCCCAGTGGCCCCTTGGGTATGGGCTCACCAAAGCCCATCCCCTGTTCCCAACGGTAGAACTCTCGCATCTTGAGCAGATAGATACAGAGCGAGTAGTTGCGTCCGTGGTGGGCATCGGAGAGGTGGCAATTAAACTGCACCTGCTGGCGCAGCGCTTCATACTGGCTTGCAATCGACATAGGGAGGCCCCATCGTAAAACGTCAGAATCGGCACGTCCCTGTAGCCTCTCAAGAGGATCTGTGGCGTGCCTTCGCCCATTACAAGCAGGAGTTGAGAACATGGCCAGGCTACGTACCCGTTGGCACAATACAAAGGCCCCCAAGTCCATCGAGACCATTGCCGGTGCCGTGGCGATGAACATCTGGAAGCTGGCCTCCGATACCGCCAATCGCATGTACAGTACCGGATTCAACTTTAAGAACAACTCGCAACTACTTGACTTGATTGGAGAGTTTGTCATATTTGAGATTCAGTTGGCAGACCGTATCGCCTATGAGACCCTGGATGATGAACAGCGCCAACGCTTTACCATCGCGCTGGCCAAACACCTGATCGGCACCATGGCCGAGAACCAGACCGAAGAGCTGGGTCCCGATGAGGGGTACGCTCCCGCCTTTATGCAGCGACTGAACCAGCGCATGGAGGGCTACAGCGAATTTTCCCTGGTCGATGGCGAGCCGAGCTATCCGATGCTGCGCTACTTCGGCACCCTCGCCGAAGCGGTGATCGGCGCAGACAACAAATGGGTGATCGAGCAGGTGATGGAGGTGGAGGCCCCACAGCTTATCCGCCAGCTGCGAGATGGCCTGGAAAAACTCCTCCCTCAGGCAATGCCTGCTGAAGATGGCGCGCAGCAGGGCACAGAGTAATTGCAGGTGAAAAGCCAGCCTGTACAGGGTAGCATTGCCACCTGGCAATGAATCGGAACTGACAAAGGCATGCGCGGACGCTTCATCACCCTGGAAGGCAGTGAGGGCAGTGGCAAGAGTACCAATCTGGCCTGGGTGCATCAGTACCTGGAACAGTTGGGTCATCGAGTAGCGCTCACCCGTGAGCCCGGTGGTACACCGCTCGCGGAACGGATCCGTGCGCTGCTGCTGGACGCCAGAGAGACTGCCATGCACAGTGACACCGAGCTGTTGCTGATGTTTGCCGCCCGGGCCCAACACATCCACGAACGCATTCTGCCAACACTGGAACGGGGCGAGTGGGTGTTGTGTGACCGATTCACCGATGCCAGCTATGCCTATCAGGGCTACGGTCGTGGGATCCCGCTGGAGCGTATCGCCCAGTTGGAAAGCTGGGTGCAGGGTTCCTTGCGTCCGGATCTGACCCTGTTTCTCGACCTGCCGGTAGAGATCGGCCTGCAACGCGCCGGGGAGCGCGGTGAGGCGGATCGCTTCGAGCGCGAACAGCTGGGCTTCTTCGAAAGGGTACGTCAGGGCTATCTTGCCCAGGCCGAGCGTGAGCCGCAGCGCTATCGGGTGATCGATGCCTCCTTGCCACTGCCCGATGTGCAGAGCCAGTTGGCGGCGGTGCTGGAGGATTGGCTGCATGGCTGAAGTACTGCAACCCTATCCCTGGCAAGCTCCCCTGTGGCAGGGGCTGATCGCTCGTCACCGCGCGGGACAGCTGCCGCACGCCCTGTTGCTTAGCGGCCCGCAGGGCATGGGCAAACGCCATTTTGCCGAGTCGTTGGCCCGTGCGCTGTTGTGCGAGCAGCCGCAGGAGGAAGGTTCTGCCTGTGGCCAGTGTCGTGCCTGCCTGCTGATGCAGGCCGGTAGTCACCCGGATTGGCTGCTGGTGGAGCCGGAGGAGGGCAAGCAGGGGATCGGTATCGATCAGATCCGCGCACTGATCCGCTTTCAGTCCCTAACCAGTCAGTACGGCAAGCGGCGTGTGGTCCTGCTCGACCCGGCCGAGGGGATCAACCACGCCGCCGCCAACGCCCTGCTCAAGACCCTGGAAGAGCCCAGTGGTGAGACGCTCTTGATGCTGCGCAGCGACCGCCCCTCTGCACTCCTGCCCACGGTGCGCAGTCGCTGCCAGCAACAGCTCTTTCGTCCCTTGATCGGTCTGGATCCCGCCAGCCGCCAGTGGTTGCAGCAACAGTTGGGGGAGGGGGTAGACAGCCAACAGCTCGATGCACTCTTGCTGGCCAGTGGTGGCAGACCATTGGCAGTACTGTCAATGGTGCAGCAGGAGGAGTTGCCACTGCGCCAACGCTGCCTGGAAGGCTTGGCAGAGCTCCACGCCGGACAGGCCTCGGCGGTTGCCATGGCGGCGGAGTGGGAAGCGTTTGAACTGCGCCGCATCCTCGCCATTCTTTACAGCCTGTTGGCCGACATGATCCGCCTGCAGCTGGTTCCACAGCAGGATGGATTGGCTAACCCGTTGTTGAGAAAGCATTTGCAAGCGCTGGCAGAAAAGGTAGACTTAGCCTTTCTTGATACGCTGCTGCAACGGGTTCAGGCGCGTTTTTCGCTGTTGCAGGGGCAGGTAAAACCTCAGGTGATGCTGGAAGAGCTGCTGCTGGCCTGGCAACAGCGACGGGTTTAACGGAGTACACAGCCAATGAGCACCCCCAACCCCAGACAGGGTATTTTGTCGCTTACCATCAAGGACAAGAGTGCCCTTTATGCGGCCTATATGCCTTTTGTTAAGAATGGTGGCCTGTTTATCCCCACCAACAAGGCGTATCACCTGGGTGATGAGGTTTTCATGCTGCTCACCCTGATGGAAGAAAAGGAAAAGATGCCGGTGGCCGGCAAGATCGTCTGGATCACCCCCAAGGGGGCCCAAGGCAACCGTGCTGCCGGGATCGGGGTGCAATTCAGTAACCAGGACGGCGGTGCCGCACGCACCAAGATCGAGACCTATCTGGCCGGTGCCTTGAAGTCGGACCGCCAAACCCACACGATGTAAAAAGGCAGTTACAAGTAGCAAGTGGCAAGGTACAAGGGTAGGGGGGCTAGCGAGGCTTTCTACCTGTCCCTGCTGCCCCATCTCCCAAGGCTAACCGATTATTTTTCATATGCTTATTGATTCCCATTGTCACCTGGATCGCCTCGATCTTGCTCCCTACGATAACGATCTCGGCCAGGCACTGCAGGCCGCCCGTGATACCGGCGTGGCGGGTTTTCTGTGTGTCGCCATCGACCGGGGCAATATCCCCAAAATGATCGCCCTGGCCGAACGCTACCCCGATGTCTATGCCTCGGTGGGGGTGCACCCCAACACCGAGGAAGCACCCGATAACCCGGTCAGCCGCGACGAACTGCTTACCCTGGCCGCGCACCCCAAGGTGATCGCTATCGGTGAGACCGGGCTGGATTACTACCACAGCAAAGGTGATCTGCAGTGGCAGCATGAGCGCTTTCGCGAGCATATCCGTGCCAGCAAGGTGTCAGGCAAGCCGCTGATCATCCATTGTCGAGAGGCCGCCGCCGATACCATCCGCATCCTGAGAGAGGAGGGGGCCGATCAGGTGGGCGGGGTGATGCACTGCTTTGTGGAAGATCAGACCACGGCCGAGGAGGCGATGGCGCTGGGCTTTTACATCTCCTTCTCCGGGATCGTCACCTTCAAAAACGCCCGTGAGCTACAGGCGGTGGCCAAGACCATTCCCACCGAGCGCCTGCTGGTGGAGACCGACTCGCCCTATCTGGCACCTGTGCCACACCGGGGCAAGAGCAATCAGCCGATGTATGTGCGCAAGGTTGCGGAGTTTCTGGCCGAGCTGCGCGATGAAAGTTACGAGCATGTGGCAGAGCAGACCAGCGCCAACTTCCGCCGTCTGTTTCTCAAGGCGGCTTGAGCGAGTATTTAACTGCGCTTTAGTTTGGCCAGTTGTTCCCTTTCCAGCCCGCGTAGACCTTCGTTTAGATAACAGGCCTCAAAACCACGTTCATTGAGCAGATAGGCGGCCGACGAGCTGCGTCGCCCGGTATTGCAGTAGACGATATAGCGCTTGTTGTGATCGAGAGTACTGGCCTTGATACGCAGTAGATAGAGCGGGATATTGATGCTCTCGGGGATGTGCAGGTTGCGGTGCTCACTCTCCAGACGCACATCCAGCCACTTGGCCTGGCCTGATTCCGCCAAAGCGACGGCCTCATCGAATTCGACGGTGTTAAGCACCGGCGCCTTGAGCAAGGCGTTGAAATCCTCCTTCCCCATACGCATCAGTACACCATCGCTCATCATGGTGACATTGGCATTACGCTTGTTATCGGAGATCAGGGCCTCTTCACCAAAGCCGTGGCCGGCATCCAGCTCGGCAAGCTTGATCAGCTTGCCGGTACGGGTGTTGTGGGTGACGGCGGCGCGACCCTGCTTGATGAAGTAGTAATAATCGCCTTCGTCTCCTTGTTTGATCACATCCTCACCGGCTTTAACCGGCACCGCCTCCATCTTCATGAAGACCTGCTGGATGTTACTGGGCGGGATGCGGTGGAAGATCTCTGAACGCAGCATCATCGTCATCCAGTCGCCGTTGAGATCATCCTCTTGTTGCTCATCCTCAACATCGATCTCGGACACCTTATAGCCCGCGTTCTGATCCCAGGTCAGCAGGATATCCAGTAGATCGTTATCCAGGCGGAAAAAGTGTACCTCCGTGTCCGCCACGGCGGTCACCTGGCGAGGGCGATGGTGATCGATGGGGTAACGCGCAGCGGCAGTGTTGGCGTTGAGCCTGGTGACCTGGTCGTTATCGTCGATCAGGCGCAGCTCACCGCTTAACAGGTAAAACGAATAGTTGTCCCGATCTCCCTTGCGAAAGAGCTCCTTGCCTTTGGCCAGGGTCTCGATGGGCGTCTTTTTTGCCAGATCTTGTAGGTTATCCGGCGTCAGCTCATTCAGGGGGATAAAGTCTTGTAGGGCGTGTGTGGCCACAGGGTGCTTTTTTCTTTGCTGCGAAGAGTATCGCTAAGTGTAATGAAGCATCACGGATAATGAAATAGCCTCAGCGATAATATGCGCGCCAATGGCTTCATACTGGCGTTTACAGGCCTTTACCGCCTATCAGTGTGCGCATAATAGTTATTATGTAAAGTTAGGTATAATTGAGGCGAGGCTGCCCTCAGCTTGGATTTTGGGCGGTGTTCTCTGGGCTGAGCAACACCGGGCGTATCTCCCCCATCTCACCGTGGTTGACCAGCACACGAATATGGTTACTGCTCAGGCCACTGGTGCCACTGCTTTCCAGTAGCACCTGGGCCGTTTTGCCCATTTGCGTACCGATAAAGGATTGCCACAATTGACGGGAAAGCTGGCGCAGCTCGGCGGCGCGGGCCTTCTTGCGGCTGCCATCCAACTGCTCGACCATGCTGGCCGCCGGTGTGCCTTGGCGCGGTGAGAACGGGAAGACATGCAGGCGGCTAAACCCGCTCGCCTGGAGGAAGTCCAGCCCCTGCTGGTGTTGCGTATCGGACTCGCCGGGAAAGCCGGCGATAATATCGGCAAATAGCGCAGTGTTGGCGCGCCGACGGCGTGCCTGCACCGCCAGCTCGGCCACCTCGTCGGTGCCGTGTTCGCGTATCATGCGGGAAAGTACACTATCGCTGCCGCTTTGCAGGGAGATGTGCAGGTGATCGCAGATGCGTGGTTCGGCGTAAACATCCCAGAAGCCTGGCTGGATGAATTGCGGCCCCAGTGAGGAGATGCGGATACGCGGGATACTCGTCTGTTCGAGGATCTGTTCCAGCAATTGATGGAGCCGTGCCTGCTCGGGGCGTCGGGAGTTTTCACAGCCCCAGGCGGCGAGGTTGATACCGGTGAGGATCACCTCCTGTATGCCATGCTCGTGGGCCTGCTGGATCTGGCGGATGATCGCCTCGGCAGGCAGGTTGCGGTGTGCGCCCCGTGCCACGCGGGTGATACAGAAGGTGCAGATATTGTCACAGCCGGTCTGGATCGCTACCGGCAGACGAGTACGCGATTGCAGTGGCAGGCGCTCTTCGTCCATCTCGATACCAAAGTGGGCAAATAGCTCGTTGGTGCTGTGAAAGACCTTACGACTGCCCTCCTCCTGCCAGCCATTGTCAGCCACCCGAGGGCTGCAACCCATCACCGCCACCGTGCCAGGCCCCTGCTGGATCTGCTTGACCGTTTGGCGTGATTTTCGCTCCGCCTCGGCGGTGACGGTACAGGTGTTGACGAAGACGTGATCGGCCTCGCCCTCCTCTGCCACCTGCTGGTGGCCAGCCGCCTGCAGCGCGGCAGCCAGGCGTGCTGAATCCAGCCAGTTCATCTTGCAACCCAGGGTGCGAATATAAAACTTCATCTCGAGACACTACACCTTAGCCCTTGGGCACACACTCGAACAGGCTATGGCTCAAGCCCAGCCCATCGGTGATCTGACGGCACTCCAGCCCGGCCTCGTCGATACAGGCAAGCAGCTCGCGGGAGCCGTACATCTTGGAGTTACCACTGGCCATGGCGGTGAAGTAAAGCGAAGTATTGATCAGTGCGTAGCGGGAGGCTTCATGTTGTTGGCGATCCCAACAGGTCTCGAGGATGCAGAGCCGTGAGTTTTCGCCCATCGCGCTGCGAACCCGCCGCAGGATGCTGACGATCTCCCGGTGGCCAAAGCAGGAGAGAAACTGGCTTAACCAGTAGATATCGAAGCCCTGCGGAAAGTGGTTGTTTTCATCCAGCAGATCCATCGCCAGCGGGGTGACCCGCTCACGGTAGCCTGCCTGCTCGACATTCCTGATAGCGTTTTGTAGCTGATCCGGCAGATCCACCATGGTGATCTGCAGCCCCTCATCCTGGCTGGCCGCCAGCAGGGTGAAACGCCCCACGTTGGTGCCGATATCCATCAGTGTACGAGGCTTGGGCTCCAGTGCCAGCAGTCGGCGCAGGGCCTGAGGGTAGGCGGAATCGGAGTAGAAGTGGTCAAAGGCGTACCAGCTCTGCTGTACCGGCTCGGGCAGGTGGGGCAAGGCCTGGTATATGGTCTCCCACTGCTTGCCGAAGACCTGCAGCCCCTCGGGCTTGCCGGTCTTCACGGCCTCATCCAGGTAGTACATCCCCTGGTAGCAGACCTGGTGGTTATAGTCCATGTTGATGCGGGTCATGGGATCGTGCAGGAGATAATGACCCACCTTGCTCAGGGTGTAGTAGCCCTGTTCTGTCGCCGCGCCAACGATGCCAGCGCTCAAACCGCTCTCCAGCAGGGTCTCTACCCCGTACAGGCTCAGGCTCAACTCATCAGCTATTTGCGCCGCACTACAGCCCTGCTCACCACCGAGCTCCAATTGTTCGAGGATCCCCAGGTCACGCATGCTGCGGGCTGCCTGGAAGATCATCGGCGCGAAGGCGATCTTCTGCGCCTCGTAGATGGCCTCGTAGGCAGAGAGTTTTTGCTCCTCAAACAGTTTCATGGGGCTCCCGATACTAAAGGTGGATTCAAGAAAGGCGGCATTATAGCGCGGCTACCATGCTGGGGCGAAGAACCAGACAAAACCGGAGACTACCAGGGTAGCGACCAGATTAAGCCATAGGCCGGTCTTGGCCATATGCATCACGCTAATATGCCCTCCGGCGAAGACGATGGCGTTGGGTGGGGTCCCTACCGGCAGCATAAAGGCGTAGGAGGCAGCAATCGCCGCTGGGATCATCAGTAGCGAGGCGGGCATCCCCATCGCCAGTGCCAGTGCCCCGGCGATGGGAAGCACGATGGTGGCGGTGGCGGTGTTGGAGGTGACCCCAGTGAGAAAGATCACCACCCCGGTGATCGCCACGACCAGCAGCCATGGCGGTACGCCGTGCAGCCCCCCCAGTTGACTGACCGACCACTCGGTCATACCGCTGCTCTCAAAGCCGGCGGCCAGCGCAAAGCCACCGCCAAACAGCAGCAGGATATCCCAGGGTAGAGCCACCGCGCTGCGCCAGTCGAGTAGAAAGCGGCGTTCGCCGAGTTCGCCCCGGCTGGCGGGGATCAGAAACAACAGCAAGGCCCCGGCGATGGCGATACTGGCATCGCCGACCCCATCCAGCCAGGGGATGGTGACCAGCCCCGGCAGGATCCAGCCAATGGCGACACAGAGAAAGACCGCCAACAGATGTTTTTCCTCGCGGCGCATCGGCCCCAGCTCAAGCAATTGCTCCTGGATCAGCTTACGCTGGTCACTGCCCTCGCCCGCTTGCCCAGGCCCCATCAGATAACGCAAATAGAGCCAGGCCAGCAACAGCATGATGATGGTCAGCGGCAGGGCGAAACCCATCCACTGGGCAAAGCCAATGGTGGTGCCGGTCATCCGCTCGATGAATCCGGCCAGAATGGCATTGGGTGGCGAGCCGATCAGGGTGGCCACCCCACCGATGGAGGCCGACCAGGCGATCGCCAGCATCAGGGTGGAGGCAAAGCGCTGATCCGCGACACCATCCTGTTGCTGCTGGTTGGCGATGATTGCCAGTGCGATAGGCAGCATCATCAGCGCGGTGGCGGTGTTGCTGATCCACATCGACAGCAGTGCGGTGGCGAGCAGAAAGCCAAGCATGATGCGCCGCCGCTCCACCCCAACCAGGCGCAGGGTGTGCAGCGCGATACGGCGGTGCATCTGCCACTTTTGCAGTGCCATGGCGATCATGAAGCCGCCCAGGAAGAGAAAGATAAGCTGGTTGGCGTAGGCACCGGTAACATCGCCCGTGGGCATCACCCCCAAGAGGGGAAACAATACCACGGGCAACAATGCGGTGATCGCCATCGGTACGGTTTCGCAGATCCACCAGGTGGCCATCAGCGTGGTGATCGCGGCAACTGCCTGGGCCGCCGAGTCCATCCCCTCGGGGGTGGGCATCAGCAGCAGGGGGAAAAACAGCAACGGCCCGAGGATCAGCCCGACCTGCTGGCGTTCCGGCAGGGCCACTACTCTGAGGCCTCCACGAGTCCCAGGTCTTGGTAGGACTGCGCTAGCTTGCGAATGGCGATGACATAGGCGGCGGTGCGATAGTCCTGGATCTCCGGGCTGCGTTTGATGGTGTCGCGGATGTCGGCAAAGGCAGCGCGCATGGTGTCGTCCAGGCCGGAACGTACCAGATCAAGCTCGCTGGCCCCCCGCACGATCTCGCCACGCAGTTTGCTGGGCATCTGCTGGCCGGTGAGCTGTTCCAGTGCCGAGGCATAATTTTGCCCGCGCAGTTCGTCAAAACGCCGCTGTAGGCGACCAAAGCGCATATGGGAGAGGTTGCGAGTCCACTCAAAATAGGAGACGGTGACCCCACCGGCATTAACCCACACATCGGGCAGCATCACGATCCCGCGTCGCCGCAGGATCTCATCGGCCTCGTAGGTGACCGGGCCATTGGCCCCCTCGGCGATCACCCGTGCCTGGATACGCATCGCGTTCTGCGCATGGATTTGACACTCCAGCGCGGCGGGGATAAGGATGTCGCAGTCCATCTCCAAGGCCTTGTCACCGTCCTCCAGGTACTGCCCGCCACGAAAACCCTTCACCCCGCCGTGTTCAGCCAAATACTGGCGCACGTCATGGACGTTGAGCCCCTCCTCGTTCACCACGGCACCATCCCGTTCAATGATCGCGGTGATGCGAACCTTGTCCTCTTCGGCGAGAAACTTGGCGGCATGATAGCCCACGTTCCCCAGCCCCTGCACGACCACGCGCTTGTTGCCCAGGCCATCGTTCAGACCGCTCTTGGCGACCTCCTCCGAGTGGCGGAAATACTCCTGCAACGCCAGTTGCACCCCCTTGCCGGTGGCTTCGGTACGACCTGGGATCCCGCCACGGTTAACCGGTTTGCCGGTGACACAAGCATCCTGGTTTACATCTTCAGGGTAGAGGGTCTTATAGGTATCGGCGATCCAGGCCATCACCTGGGCCGAGGTGCCCATATCCGGGGCCGGGACATTGGTGGCCGGGTCGAGAAAGCCGCGACGGGCCAACTCCTGGGCAAAATGGCGTGTGATCTCGCGTAATTCGTCTACGCTGTAACGGGAGGGCTCGATCATCAGCCCCCCTTTGGCACCACCAAAGGGAATATCGGCCAGCGCACACTTGTAGCTCATCAGTACCGAGAGGGCCTCGGTCTCGTCCTGATTGACATGCGGGGCGAAGCGCAGCCCCCCCTTGGCGGGGAGGCGGTGGGTACTGTGGACTGACCACCAACCGGTGAAAACCTCCACACCCCCCTGCACCCTTACCGGGAAGCGCACTTGCAGTACCGCGCTGGAGGCCTTGATGATACAGGCGGTATTGGGATCGAGCCCGGCGGCGAGGGTGGCGCGGTCCACCATGCGGTCGATCCCTTCACGGAAGGACATGCTTTCGAGACGTTGGGTAGCGTTCAAATTCTCCACCTGCATTCGGTTGTGGCTGATCGTTATCCATTGTAACCACGGACGGCATGTAAGAAATAGTCGGAGCGGTTTTACTTTGAACAGGTAACTTTTTAACGTAATATATTAACAGGCTGTGCACACGGAATAAGATCACAATGTCATCAGGAACCCATATAGTCTTATGCAAAAACGCAACATTAGCGTAGAGCTCCCATCCAGCTTAAAGACAGGGGGTTCTGAGTTTGCCAGCAGGCAACACACGGATAAATGGCTCAACTCCCTGCCCGCGGCGGCTACGGGCGAGGCGACTCGCCAGATCTACACCGCCTTGCAGGAATTAAGCGAGCACGCGCTTTCCCCGACGGCACGTTTTTACTTTCTGGAGCGTACCACCCCCTTGTTTATCGGCCTGCTGCGCGGCTTGGAGCTCAACGTCTACCGTGGTGGATTCCCCCTGAGCGAGAAGAGCAGCAAAACGGCCGAGTTACTACTGCTGCTGATGGCGCTGAAGGTGGTCAATTACCGCTTGGTGCTCGAAGATTTACACCGTTCATTAATAGCAGGCGGGGTGAAGCGTGGTCGTATCAAGCGCCATGCCACCCTGCGGATTATGGAGCTATTGGGTGAAATGTTTGAGCTCTACCGGCATATTGATTCCCCGCCAGCGGCTGAGTTGTGGCGAACCTACCATCGCTACTACGCATTGGCCGAGAGCGAAGGGCTCGCTGGAAAAAAACTCATTGCTATCGATAGCAACTACGAAACCACAATAGCGACAGAATTCAAGTTGCAACAACTGCTTGATGTGCTCAACCCCCATGACTTTCGCCTCAACGAGTACCACTGCGTCAAAACGGCCATTCGCCACTTCGCCAGTGCGGTGAAGGTATCGCCTGAGGGCGATATCAACAATAGCGATTGCTTCTGCCTCCAGCTTGATGAGGATGCGCCACTGTCTTTCGCCGAGTCCGAACGCACGCCCCAGCACGAAGACTCGCCGTTGCGGCGCTGTATGGATATCAGCGTCCTACGTGGCAAGTTGCAGCTGTTCCTGAACGAACAATATGACACGCTCAACCTGATCAATTGCCGGTTAAACCGTCACTCGGCACGGATCATGTTGGCGGGCTGGCAACTCCACCAGGATCCGCACCGCGTACGCGAACAGGCCACCGAAACGACCCGCCTGGTGGTAGGCCTGAGCAGTATCGCGCAAATGCTGACTGCCGAAATGCCCATAGGCACCCCCACCTCGGCAGGCGAGTCGACGGAGGATACCGATCACCAGCCACTGGCGATGCGCCCTGCCGAGGGGGGCAGTGGTGCGAATGACGAACCCGGCCCTCTCTCTGAGCGCACTGGCGAGCGTACTGCCACCGATGAGGCGCCCCCCTCTCTTTCTGAGCAGGAGGCAAGCAACAGATCGGCACCGGCCAAAGCGCGCCCCCTGCCTACCGGCGAGTTCAGTGCGAATGTCGAGGGGGTGGATCTGGAAATGCGCCGCCTGAAGGCGGAGGATGAGGCCGACGCTTGGGGCGAAACAAGTATCAATATCACCGGCTCGCCGGGTAACTGGGTCGAGGCCTATCGCCGTGATATCCAACCCGACATGCTCACAGGCAAACTGGTTGATCGCAGCCCTAACGGCTATGGTGTGGTCACAGAAAAAAACCCCATCACCAAGCGACTCCAGATCGGTGATCTTCTCGCTATCGAAGTGGAAGGAAGCTGGCAACTGGTCTCGGTACGCTGGATCCGTAACGAAGACGAGCAACATATGCGCATGGGAATGCGCCTGATTGGCGAGCCAGTGCGCGCCCATGCACTGGTGGTGAATCGCCGTGGCCAAGCCAGTGATCCCATGCCGATGGTTCAGCTCCTCCACCAAAGCGGGGTGGCGGCAGTGATATTGCACAACATCAATATACACGCCAGGGATCACATCAACTTTGCCAGCAATGAGAATGAAGGTAACGTCCAGCTGGGTGAGTTGCTCGATAGCTCATCGGCCTTTGAGTGCTACCAGCTAACCCGTAGTAATGCCCACTTGAGTGGCCAGACGACAGGCGAAGAGCAATGAAAAAACTATCCATGATGATTGCCGGGGTACTGGCCTCCACCCAATTGCATGCCTTGGGCTTGGGAGATGCGCAGGTACACTCCTTTCTCGGTGAGCCGCTGCAGGTTTCGGTACCGCTGCACCTAAGCCACGCGGAGCGTCAGGGTATCGATACACTCAATGCCCAGCTAGCGGATCGCGCTATCCACGACCGGCTGGGGCTGGATTTCCGTGAAGCCAGCGGCCAGATCCTGGTCGCCGTGCAGGGGGACGGGCGTAACTATTGGCTGCAGCTCACCACCCGTAGCGGTGTGAGAGAACCGATGCTGGAACTTCCGCTGGATGTGCGCCTCGGTAACACCCGCCTGGTGCGCACCATCACCCTGTTGCTTGATCCGGCACCAGCGCAGCCTGTCACCCCGATCTCCCGCCCCGTCCGCAGCCCGGCTGACACAGCCGCTGCCGAGCCTGCAGCACCGGCACGTGCTACCCCCCCACCGGCGACGGCACGTGATTTTCAGCCACGGCGTGAAGGTAACCGTTACGGGCCGATTGCGGTCAATCAGACCCTCGGTGATATCGCTAATGAGATCCGCCCTGGCGAAGGCACTCTGTATCAGGTGCTGGTCGCCCTTTGGCAGCATAATCCCGAGGCCTTCCTCAATAACAACATGAATCGCCTGATGGCCGGTTCTACCCTGACGATCCCCACCCAGCAGGAGATCCTTGCCATCGCCCCGGCCGTGGCACGCAACGAGGTGGTATATCAGTACCAGAACCCGCGTCGTCCCGGTAACGCATTAACCACGGCAGCGCCGACAAGCGAGCCCGAAACAGCCCCTCGCCCCAGCCCGGCCCGCGAAGAGCCCGTTGCAACGCCCCAGCCGGTCAGGCCTGCGGAGCCCGCCGAGGTGGCCAGTGAGCCAACACCGCCTGCACCGGTTGAAGCCACAGAGCGAAGTGAACCCCATTTGGCCCTGCTGGCCCCCTCCAGCCTTGAGCAGATCCCCGAGGCCTTCCGCGATGAGGTTCAATTACTCGGAGAGCGTATGCGTGGGCTAAATGACGAGAACACCGAGCTGCGTGAACGCATCGGTGACCTGGAGGCCCACATCAACACCCTCTCACAACAGGTCATCCTGTTGGCGGAGAGCAGCTTGGCCCTGACGGCAGAGGAGTCGGCCCGGTTGCAGGAGCGAATGGACGAACCAGGGGCCGCTGAGCAGTTGCAAGAGCAGCTACAACAGACCCGGCCCAGTGTTGGCATGGAGCGTACCGCTGAAGAGGCCCCGGCTGCTCCGCTACAACTGGAGGGAGAGCGCCCCGCATGGACCAGTGGATTGGAGCGGGCTTCGCTGATGCGCTACGTTCTGATCGGGGGAGCGCTAGTGCTTACCCTGGGGATCGCCGGGTTGTGGTTCCGCCGCCTGCGCGAGCGTGAGCGTTACCGGGATGTGATGAGCCGCCTTTAGGGGCGATGCGGTGTCAACACGACCGTGTCTGACACCCTGCTATGCAGAACTCGTTACGGTGCCAGCTCCACTACATTAAGCTGTTGCGGAGGCAGGTTAAACTCCAGTCTCTCCGTCATTTGCCGGGTGAGGTGGACGGTTCCCTCATCGTCCACCAGCATCACCTGATCCACCCCCATCTGAGCGGCAATCCGCTCCCACTCGGCTACCCCGGCGACCACCAGCGCGGTGGCGGCGGCGTCCGCCAGCGCACCGTCGTGCGGGTGGATAACCGTCACCGAGGTCACCCCGACTACCGGCATACCGCTGCGCGGATCGAGGATATGGGAGTAGCGTACCCCCT
>SLDE01000074.1 GCA_007125455.1 Ectothiorhodospiraceae bacterium | reverse complement strand
TCCCCATTCCCCATTCCCCATTCCCCATTCCCCTAACTCCCTTGTGCAATCCCTTCAAGCGGGTTAGCCTCTAGCGCTAGTGATTCCAGCAGCCAAAGAGATCCCCAATGAGCCAGTTTGATACCAGCCGTGGCGCCTTTCCCTGGGTACGCAAGCGTCGCATGCGGCGTGATGACTTTTCCCGCCGCCTGATGCGCGAGAACCAGCTTGGCGTTAACGATCTGATCTACCCGATGTTCGTACTTGAAGGCGAAGGCCAGCGAGAGGCCGTCGCCTCCATGCCCGGGGTGGAGCGTCTCTCCATCGACCTGCTGCTCAAGGAGGCCGAGGAGTTGGTGGCCCTGGGGATCCCGATGATCGCCCTGTTTCCGGTCACCCCGCAGGAGAAGAAGTCTCTCGATGCTGCCGAGGCCTGGAACCCGGACGGTCTGGCCCAGCGGGCAGTGCGCGCCCTGCGCGGGCGCTTCCCCGAACTGGGGGTGATGACCGACGTGGCGTTGGACCCCTTTACCACCCATGGTCAGGACGGGATCATCGACGATAGCGGCTATGTGGTGAACGATGTGACCGTGGAGACCCTGGTGCGCCAGGCGGTCTCCCACGCCGAGGCAGGTGCTCAGGTGGTGGCCCCCTCCGATATGATGGACGGGCGGATCGGCGAGATACGCGAGGCATTGGAGCGTGAAGGCCATGTAAACACCCGCATCATGTCCTATGCCGCCAAGTATGCCTCCAGCTTTTATGGGCCTTTCCGGGATGCGGTGGGCTCCGCTGCCAACCTGGGGGGCGGCGACAAGCGCACCTACCAAATGGACCCGGCCAACACCGACGAGGCCCTCTGGGAGGTGGCCCAGGATCTGGAAGAGGGGGCCGACATGGTGATGGTCAAACCCGGCATGCCCTATCTGGACATCGTGCGCCGCGTCAAACAGCAGTTTGGCGCCCCCACTTACGCCTACCAGGTCAGTGGTGAATACGCCATGTTGATGGCCGCCAGCCAGAACGGCTGGCTGGAGGAACGTGCGGTGGTGATGGAGTCCCTGCTGGCCTTCAAGCGTGCCGGTGCCGACGGCATCCTCACCTACTTTGCCAAGCGTGCGGCCCAGTGGCTGAAGGAAGCATAGTTTCAGAGCTGGGGAGCGACGGGGTCATTCCTGCCCCGTGATGGCTCTTTGTCGCCTGCCAATCTCCCCCTGGCGGTAATCTTTCTGTTATTTTTTTCTGTGACATCGCTCCCTTAACCACTATAATCCGCGAAAATTTACCGTGAGGGGGCATGCCATGTCACCGCAAAGCTATATCTTCAGTATGTTTGGCAAGTCGCCGATCCGCCCGATGCAGCAGCATATGGGGAAGGTGCAGGCCTGTGCTGCCCAGCTGATCCCCTTCATGGAGGCGGTTCAGGCAGGGAAATGGGAGGAGGCGCAGCGCATCCAGCGGCATATCGCCGAGATGGAGGAGGTGGCCGACCAGCTTAAACGCAAGCTGCGCCTGAGCCTGCCCACCGGGCTGATGATGGCGATGTCGCGCCGTGATCTGTTGCAGGTACTGACCATGCAGGATCGCATCGCCAACAAGGCCAAGGACATCGCCGGGCTGATGATGGGCCGCCAGATGCACTTTCCCAAGCCGGTCGGCAAGCTGATGCTGGAATTCCTGCGTCGCTGTGTTGACGCAATCAACCAGGCCGAAAAGGCGATCAACGAGCTGGATGAGCTGCTGGAGACCGGCTTTCGCGGTCGCGAGGTAGAGTTGGTTGAGTCGATGGTAAGCAAGCTCGATGAGATCGAAAGCGACACCGACCAAATGCAGGTAGGGGTGCGTACTGCGTTGTTTGCGATCGAAAAGGATCTCCCTCCGGTCGATGTGATGTTCATGTACCAGGTGATCGACTGGACCGGCGACCTGGGCAATCTCGCCCAGCGCGTGGGCAGCCGTCTCGAAATCATGCTGGCGCGCTAGGAGGGTCGATGGAATACGCACTGATCTTTATCATCCTGGCAGCCGCCTTTGGCTTCTTTATGGCCTGGGGGATCGGCGCCAACGACGTGGCCAACGCCATGGGCACCTCGGTGGGCTCCCGCGCGGTTACCATCAAGCAGGCGATCATCATTGCTGCGGTATTCGAGTTTGCCGGGGCCTTCCTGGCAGGCGGGGAGGTCACCAGCACCATCCGGCGCGGGATGATCGATGCCGAATTGTTACAGAGTACGCCGGAGTTGCTGGTCTACGGCATGCTCGCCTCACTGCTGGCGGCGGGGATCTGGCTGTTGGTCGCCTCTCGCGCCGGCTGGCCGGTCTCCACCACCCACACCATCGTCGGGGCCATCGTGGGCTTCGCCGCCGTGGGGATCGGTATGGAGGCGGTGCATTGGCCCAAGGTCGGTAATATCGTCATGAGCTGGGTGATCTCGCCGCTGTTGGCGGGGATCGTCTCCTACGGCCTGTTTGTCAGTGTACAGCGCCTGATCCTGGATACCGACGACCCGCTTAAGAATGCCAAGCGCTATGTGCCGCTGTATATCTTTCTGGTCGGCTTTGTTGTTGCCCTGGTGACCATGCTCAAGGGCCTGACGCACGTGGGGCTGGAGCTGAGCACTGCGCAGAGCTACGGCTTGGCGGCACTGGTCGGTTTCATCACCATGCTGATCGGGGTATGGTTGATCAGCAAGCTGCACTTCAAGCCCGAAGACGACAAAGACTTCCACTTTACCAACGTGGAACGGGTCTTCGGGGTGTTGATGATCTTCACCGCCTGTGCGATGGCCTTTGCCCACGGCTCCAATGATGTGGCCAATGCCGTCGGCCCGGTGGCTGCGGTGGTCGGCGTGGCACAGACCGGGGTAGTCGAGGCCGAGAGCGTCATGCCACCCTGGGTACTGCTACTGGGCGGGATCGGCATCGTGCTGGGGCTGGTCACCTTTGGTCGTCGCGTGATGGCCACGGTGGGCAGTGGTATCACCGAGCTAACCCCCAGCCGTGGCTTTGCCGCCACCCTGGCGGCGGCGATGGTGGTGGTATTCGCCTCTGGCACCGGCTTGCCCATCTCTACCACCCATACCCTGGTGGGCGGGGTGCTCGGTGTCGGGCTGGCCCGTGGCATCGCTGCGCTCAACCTGAATGTGGTGCGCACCATCTTCATGTCCTGGGTAATCACCTTGCCGGCCGGGGCGATCCTGGCGATCTTCTTCTTCTTTACCCTGAAGGGTATCTTCTCCTGAGGAGGCGAGCATGAGCAGCACTGACCAATACGCCGTGATGGGCAACCCCATCGCACACAGTAAGTCACCGATGATCCACACCCTGTTTGCCGAGCAGAGCGGGCAGAAGCTGGAGTATGGCGCGATCCTGGTGGAGATTGGTCAGTTCAACGAGGCCGTGCGCGCCTTTCAGGAGGAGGGCGGCAAGGGGCTGAATGTCACCGTGCCGTTCAAGCGTGATGCCTGGCGTCTGGTGGACGAACGCAGCCCCTGCGCCACCCTGGCGGGGGCGGTGAATACCATCGCGATCCGCGCCGATGGCAGCCTGTATGGTGACAATACCGATGGCGTCGGTATGGTGCGCGACATCCGCGACAACCTGGCGCTTAGCCTGACCGACAAGCGGGTATTGATCCTTGGTGCCGGTGGTGCGGTGCGCGGGGTGCTGGGGCCGATCCTGGAAGAAAGGCCACGCGAGGTAATGATCGCCAACCGTACCCTGGATCGGGCCCAGGAGCTGGCCGATGCCTTTGAGGACCACGGCAAGGTGGAGGCGTGCAACTTCGACGACCTGGACGGGATCCGTTTCGACATCGTCATCAACGGCACCTCCGCCAGCCTCAAGGGCGACGTGCCGCCACTGCCCGAGGGGATTCTCGCGCGCGATGCCCTTTGCTACGACATGATGTACGCCGCCGAGCCTACCGCCTTCATGCGTTGGGCCGAAGAGGAGGGCTGCGAGCGGACCTCGGACGGTTTGGGGATGTTGGTGGAGCAGGCCGCCGAGTCCTTCAAGCTGTGGCGTGGAGTGAGCCCCGACACCGCCCCGGTGATCAAGGCCGTACGCGAGGCGCTGTTGGCAAGCGTTTAAAAGGTTTTTGCTAACGACTCGCCCCCTTTATCCCCTCTCCCCTCAAGGGGAGAGTAGATAAAAGCTTTCAACACAGAGGGCACAGAGCACACAGAGAAAACCCCACGCCATGTTGGTCGGCCTGAAGCCCGACCCACAAAAAGGGGCAAGTAGATACTTTGCACCTTCGCTTCGCTGTTTGGGATGCCTACAGGGTGAGCGCATACTTACATGAAGTTCCTGCCCAAGCAGGCGTAACCCCCTGATTTCTGGTACGCCGTGAATACATCCCTGTAGGCTCG
>SLDE01000118.1 GCA_007125455.1 Ectothiorhodospiraceae bacterium | reverse complement strand
TGGGCGGGCGCGTGAGCGCATCGCTCACTGGATAACTTGGGGTGAGTCTTCCTTGTGAACGTAATCGAACTTGGCCTGTTTGCCAGCCGCATCGAGGCGGTGTGTGACGAGATGGGGGCGGTGCTGCGGCGCAGTGCCTTCTCGCCCAATATCCGCGACCGTCTGGACTACTCCTGTGCGGTGTTCGATGCCCAGGGCGAGCTCTGCGCCCAGGCGGCCCATATCCCGGTACACCTGGGCAGCATGGCCTATGCGATGCGCGACATCGTCGATGGCATGGCCTGGCAGCCGGGGGACATGGTGGTGGTCAACGACCCCTTCCTGGGCGGCACCCACCTGCCCGATGTTACCGTGATCGCCCCGGTGTTCGCCTCGGCGGCCCTGGGGGGTGGGCTGCTGGGCTTTGTCGCCAACCGTGCCCACCATGCGGATATTGGGGGTTCCAGCCCCGGTTCGATGCCGATCTCCACTACCCTGGCGGAGGAGGGGATCGTGATCCCGCCTTCTTACCTGATGCGCGCTGGTGAGCTGGATCAGGCGCTGTTGCAGCAGATCCTCGCCAGCACCGGCAATCAGCATGAGTTGCAGGGGGATTTCTCCGCCCAGATCAGCGCCAACCACAGCGGGGTGCAACGCCTGGCCGAGTTGGTGGATGGTTTGGGGGCTGTGCGCTGGCGCGAGGCGTTGGCCGAGCTCAATGACTATGCGGAGCGGCTGGCACGAGAGGCCTTGCGCCGTATCCCGGCGGGTGAATACCGTTTTTGTGATTATCTGGACGATGACGGTCTGGGTAATCGCGATCTGGCCATCCACGCTAGCCTGTGGGTGAGTAATGAGGGCATTGCGGTGGATTTCACGGGTACCGCGCCGCAGACCACAGGCAATGTGAACTGTCCGCTGTCGGTGGCCGCCGCCGGGGTGTATTACGTGTTTCGCTGCCTGATGCCGCCGCAGACCCCCGCTTGTGCCGGGGCCTTTCGTGCCATCACTCTCCAGGCACCGCTGGGTTGCTTGCTTAATGCCGAGCGTCCGGCGGCGGTGGCGGCGGGGAATGTGGAGACCTCCAGTCGGGTGGTGGACGTGATCTGTGGGGCCCTGGCCCAGGCACTGCCCGAGCAGATCCCCGCGGCCAGCCACGGCGGAATGAACAACCTGGCGATGGGTGCGCGTAGCCCGCGGCGCTGGGACTACTATGAGACCATGGGCGGTGGGATGGGCGCGGGGATGCACGGCGGCGGGCTTAGCGCGGTGCAGACTCACATGACCAATACCCTCAACACCCCCATCGAGGTGTTGGAGCGTAACTATCCGCTGCGCCTGCGTCGCTATGGGATTCGCCGTGGCTCCGGGGGGATGGGGCAGCGTTTCGGTGGGGATGGCCTGGTACGTGAGTTTGAATTTCTTGCCCCTGCCGAGGTGACCCTGCTCACTGAACGGCGCCGCTACGCCCCTTGGGGACTAGCCGGTGGTGGTGATGGGGTGAAGGGGGAGAACCGCCTGAATGGCGAGCTATTGCCGGGCAAGTGTGTCCTTGAGGTGCAGACCGGTGACCGCCTGAGCATTGCCACCCCAGGTGGGGGGGGTTGGGGAAAGGCCTGAATGTTGTCGTCTGGCTGTCGTTTATGATGGGGCATCGTGGCCAAGATGTGACCACAGGCCCAACGGCGGGCACGGCCCGCCCTATAGGCCGGGCCGTGCCGCGATACAGGATGGAAGCCTCGCCAATCGGCAACGGAATGGTTGAGGAAGCATGTTTTGGTGTTATGTTGGGAGGTTGGTGATGGGTAGAGTGTTGTGGATTGCGAGTTTGCTGATATTGTTGTCCGGTTGTGCCACGGCGATCACCACGGGCCACGGCCAGGGAGGGCAGGATGCCAGCGGGCGCAGTTACAGCGAGGCGCGCAGTGATAACGAGATCAGTGCGCAAATCAAGGTTCGCCTGGTAGAGGAGCCCGGCATTCAGGCAAGCCGGATCGTGGTGACGACTCGGGATGGGGAGGTCACTCTCTACGGCGAGGTGGCCACCGCCGCCCAGGCGCGCCAAGTCGAGGGGATCGCCGCCTCGGTGCCTGGGGTGAGAGGCGTGGTCAACCGTTTGTCTGTTAGATAGAAAGCCGTTTTTCTTTTCTCTGTGTGCTCTGCGGCCTCTGTGTTGAAATCTTTTATCGTCCGGGTGGATTATGTGTGGAATTTGCGGTGAGTTGAGACTGGACGGCAAGCAGGCCGATCTGTCGGAGATCGGGCGGATGCTGTCGCGTCTGGAGCGGCGCGGGCCGGATCATGAGGGTAGCTTTTCCGATGGCCCCGTGGCGCTGGGCCATCGTCGTCTGGCGATCATCGATCTGTCCGAGCACGGTAATCAACCCATGGTGGACAATGCCCTGGGGCTGGCGATCGTCTTCAATGGCACCATCTACAACTATCCGCAGCTACGTGAGCAGTTGCGCGAGATGGGCCATGGTTTCGCCTCCAATGGCGATACCGAGGTGATCCTCAAGGCCTATGCCGCCTGGGGTGAACAGTGTGTCGAGCGCCTGAGCGGCATGTTCGCCTTTGCCATTTGGGACATCCGCCGCCAGCGGCTGTTTTTGGCCCGCGACCGGCTTGGTATCAAGCCGCTCTACTATAGCCACGGCCCGCAAGGGCTGCGTTTTGCCTCCAATACCCAGGCCCTGCTGGCCGCCGGTAACACAGACACCAGCATCGATCCGGTCGCCCTGCACCACCAGTTCACCCTGCATGGGGTGATCCCCGCACCGCGCACCATCCTCAACGGGATCCGCAAGCTGGAGCCGGGCCACTCGCTTACCCTCGATCGGGAGGGCCGCCTGCACACCCAGCGCTACTGGCAGCTCTATGCCAGCCGCCCGCCCGAGCCACGTAGCGAGGCGGAGTGGACCGAGGCGATCCATGCGGCCTTGAAAAAATCCGTTAAACGCCGTTTAGAGATCGCCGACGTGCCGGTGGGGGTACTGCTCTCCGGTGGGCTGGACTCCTCCCTGCTGGTCGGCCTGCTGGCCGAACAGGGGGTGAAGGACATCCTTACCTTCTCCATCGGTTTTGAGGATCAGCCCGAGGAGCAGGGCAGCGAGTTCGAGTTTTCCGATCAGGTGGTGGCGATGTACCACACCCGCCACCACAAGTACCAGATCCCCAACGAACAGGTACTGCAACGCCTGCCCGAGGCGGTGGGCCAGATGGCTGAGCCGATGGTGGGTCAGGACGCGGTGGCCTTCTACCTGCTCTCCGAGCGGGTGGCCCAGGAGGTCAAGGTGGTGCAAAGCGGCCAGGGGGCCGATGAGGTGTTTGGCGGTTACTTCTGGTACCCGCGCATGGTGGCCGAGCAGGGCACGGATCTGGAGCGCTTCGCCAAACACTACTTCGACCGCGACCACGCCGAGTTTTTGCAGACCGTCAATGAAGATTATCGCGGCGAGGACTACACCTCTCGCCTGATCGAATCCCTGCTGGCCGAGCCCGGTGCAGATGCTTACCTGGACAAGGTGCTACGCATGGACACCAGCACCCTGATCGTCGACGACCCGGTCAAGCGGGTGGACAACATGACCATGGCCTGGGGCCTGGAGGCGCGGGTACCCTTCCTCGATCACGAGCTGGTGGAGCTGGCGATGGCCATGCCTCCCGAGATGAAGCTCGGTCCCAACGGCGACGATCATAAATACGTACTCAAACGCATCGCCCGCGGGCTGATCCCCGATGCGGTGATCGACCGTCCCAAGGGCTACTTCCCCATGCCCGCGCTCAAATACGTGCGCGGTGAGTTTCTTGACTTCATGCACGACATCCTCGACACCCAGGCCTGCCGCAACCGGGGCCTGTTCAACCGTGCCTATGTCGACAAACTGCTCGCCAAGCCCGACGACCCCGCCCACTTCACCCGGCTGCAGGGGTCCAAGCTGTGGCACCTGGCGCTATTGGAGCTGTGGTTGCAGCGCAACGTGGATTGATTTGTGGGTGCTCACTCACGTTATACGATACTTGGCTTATTGCTGTTCCTTGCCCTGGGGCTGGCCAATGCCCAGGCCGATGAGGCCTTGCGCCTGGGCGTGGATATCGACTATCGCCTGCTGGTGGACCCCGGCGGTCAATTGACTGTCGATGCCGTTGCGGCACTACCGGATGAGGCCTTCGAGCCCCGACAGCGCCCGCTGGCCGAGGGCTATACCAGCGATACCTTCTGGCTGCGTCTGACCCTACCGGCCGAGCTGTTTGCCGAGGGCGAACGCTGGCTGGAAGTGTTTCCGCCTTTTCTTGATTTACTCAGCGTGTATCACCGTCCCCAGGGTAGCGATCAGCCCTGGCAGTCGTTGACACTGGGTGACAAGCTGCCGGCCAGCGAGCGCCCCATCGA
>SLDE01000193.1 GCA_007125455.1 Ectothiorhodospiraceae bacterium | reverse complement strand
TGATCGGTCGTGATCACATTCAGCAAGGGGGTACTAAAGCGCGGGGACGACTCCAGCGCGCGCATGAATGCAGAGATTCGGGCGTTAGACTGCGCCTTGCCATTAATCGTGATATCCCGGCCTTGTTGCTTAAGGTCTTGGATGAAGAGCCCCTCGGGAACGAGCCTTGCCAACTCGTCGAAGAGGTAAACCACCTCTGGGCGATTCTGCTGCAGAGACTCGATCACTCGCATTCGTGAGATGAGCTGTTCACGCTGGCGCTCCAGCTCTTCGATCTCCTTAATGCTCTCGTCTACCTTGCGTATCTCGGCCTGCAGGAAGCTATTGCGTGACTCCTGGTACTGAATCATGCCAGCAAAGTAGAGGTGCACCAGAAGTACCACGCCCCCCATCAACACCGCCATGGCCACGGTGACCCCGATAAATTCCTTCTTTTTTTCCTTACGTAGCTCTTCGCGCCACGGCAACAGGTTGATATGTGCCATCAGTCAAAACTCCTTAGCGCCAGGCCACAGGCGATCATCAGTGCCGGCGCATCATTGCTCAGCACCTGGGCCTTGATCTTGGGTGAAATCACCATGTTGGAGAAGGGGTTGGCCACCGAGGTCGGGACACCCTGACTCTGCTCGATCAGCTCGTCGACACCCGGGATAGATGAACTGCCACCGGCCAGAACGATATGGTCAACAGAGCTGTATTGGCTGGAGGAGAAGAAGAATTGCAAGGAACGGCTGACCTGCTGCGCCATTGCCTCCTTGAATGGCTCCAGCACCTCGGGGATGTAGTTGTCGGGCAGGCCACCCTGTCGCTTCGCCATGCCGGCCTCTTCGTAGGAGAGGCCGTAGCGGCGCTGGATCTCTTCGGTAAGCTGCTTGCCACCAAAGACCTGTTCGCGGGTGTATATGGTCTTCAAGTCATGCACCACGTTCAGGGTGGTCATGGTCGCCCCGACATCTACCACGGCAATGGTCTTGTCGAGGCCATTGTCCGGCATCTGGTGTCGCAGCAGCGCAAAGGCGTTTTCCATCGCATAGGCCTCGACATCGATGATCTTTGCCTGGAGCCCGGCGCTTTCGATGGCATCGACACGCACTTCGACGTTCTCGCTGCGTGAAGCGGCCAGCAATACGTCCATGCGGTCAGGGTCATCCTCTGCAGCGCCTATCACCTCGAAGTCGAGGTTAACCTCTTCGAGGGGGTAGGGGATGTATTGGTCCGCCTCCAGCAGGATCTGGCTCTCCAGCTCCTCGTCACTATAGGAAGCCGGCATCGAGATCACCTTGGTGATCACCGACGAACCGGCGACCGCCGCTGCGGCGAACTTGACCTTGGTTCCCGAGCGCTTCACCGCTCGCCGGATCGCCTGGCCCACCCCCTCGATGTCGGAGATATTTTTCTCAACCACCGAGTTGGGTGGTAACGGCTCCACAGCGTAGCTTTCGACGCGGTAGCGGTCACCACTTTTGCTCAACTCCAGCAACTTGACAGCAGTAGTACTGATATCAAGCCCTAGAACGACTGGTTTTTTCCTTCCTAGGAACGTAGGCATTTGGAGACTTTTTCCTTTATATATCCAAGGTTACGTTGTTTATCTGTTTAACAACATTAAATACCACAGTCAAGTATAGGTCAACCCATAATTTCACTTGAAAGCAGGCAAAGCTTGTCGAACATCACACTTCTTTGGCCATTCTTGCCCATGACAGCCCATCTTTGTGAACATTTCGCCATAGAAAGCATCAAAGTTAGGGCTTCCTGCCAAAAGGCTATATACTGCATCCCCCTACATTATAGGACACTCAGGAACACGCAACTCGCCATGAGGCTTTTTTTTCGTCTGCTACGCTACACCCTGCTCGCGTCTTTTGCCACAGCCTTCTCTGCTGTGCTTGCCGCAGCCGCCCTATACCTATACCTGGCACCGGATCTGCCCGAGATAGATTCTCTGCGGGATGTGCGCATGCAGGTTCCATTGCGGATCTATAGTCAGGACGGGCAAATGATCAGCGAATACGGCGAAGTACGTCGTATTCCCTTGCGCTATGACGAATTCCCCCAGCAACTGATCGATGCCATCCTGGCCGCCGAAGACGCGCGCTTTTTCGAACACCCCGGTGTCGACTACCAGGGCCTGATGCGTGCGGCGGTCAACCTGGTGTTGACCGGGGATCGCAGCCAGGGAGGCAGTACCATCACCATGCAGGTGGCGCGTAACTTCTTTCTGACCCGCGAACGCACCTATACCCGCAAACTCAACGAGATCCTGCTGGCACTCAAGATCGAGGCCGAACTGGATAAGGAACACATCCTCGAGCTCTATCTCAACAAGATCTACCTCGGCCACCGTGCCTACGGCTTCGCCGCCGCCGCACAAACCTACTACGGCAAGCCCGTTGCCGAGCTAAGCCTCGACCAGCATGCGATGATCGCCGGGCTGCCCAAGGCACCTTCCGCCTTTAACCCCATCAGCAATCCCCGCCGCGCCCAGATCCGCCGCGACTACGTGCTACGGCGCATGTTTGAAGAGGGCTATATCGATCAAGCCACCCTGGAACAGACCCTGCTCACCCCGGATACCGCCAGACTCCATCGCGCCACAGCAGAAGTAAATGCTCACTACGTTGGCGAGATGGTGCGCAATGAGATGATCCGCGTCTATGGTGATACCGCCTACACCGAGGGTTTGCACGTATACACCACCATCATTCCTGAGCATCAACACGCCGCCAATGCGGCGCTGCGCAACAACCTGATCGCCTACGACCGTCGCCACGGCTACCGCGGGCCCGTCGCCACCACCGACCTTTCTGCGCAGAGCGACCTCGCTGAGATCCGTGCCGCACTCTCTAACCATCGTCGTGTCGGCGGACTGCTCCCGGCCCTGGTACTTAGTGTAGATGATGACGCCGCCATGCTGCACAGCGCCGACGATGAACAGCTCAGCATCGCCTTCGAGGATATGAACTGGGCGCGCCCCTACCTGAGTGCCAACAGCATGGGGCCGGTACCCGTCAAGCCTGCCGATATCCTCAGCAGCGGCGATATTGTCTACCTGCAGGCGAAGGACGATGAACGCTGGGAGTTGGGACAGATCCCCGACGTGGCCGGTGCATTGGTCTCACTCGCCCCCCAGGACGGTGCCGTACTCGCACTGGTGGGCGGCTTCGACTTCTTCCACAGCAAGTACAACCGGGTTACCCAGGCAGAGCGCCAGCCGGGCTCGGTATTCAAACCCTTTGTCTACTCCGCCGCGCTGGAACACAACTTCACCGCCGCCAGCGTAGTCAACGACGCCCCGGTGGTGTTCGACGATCCCAACCTGGAGAGCGAGTGGCGCCCCTCCAATTACAGCGGCCGCTTCTACGGCCCGACACGTTTTCGCGATGCCCTGGTCCGCTCACGCAACCTGGTCTCCATTCGCATCATGGAGAGCGTTGGGGTCGCCAACACGGTCAACTTCATGCAAAACTTCGGCATGGATCCGGCCACACTGCCGCGTGATCTCTCGCTTTCCCTTGGGAGTGCCGCTCTCACCCCCCTTGAACTGACCCGAGCCTATGCGGTCTTTGCCAACGGCGGCTTCCTGATCGAGCCCTACTTTATCCAGCGCATCGAGGACAACGACGGCAATATCCTCTATCAGGCCGACCCAGCATTGGCCTGTGATCCCTGCACAGCACCCTCAGACGAGGCAGCCGACCTCTTCCGGGCGGACAGCGAGCAGCCGCTAGCCCTCCCCAACCAAGCCCCTCGTACCATCGAGGCACGCAACGCCTACATCATGAACTCTATTATGGAGGATGTGATCCGTCACGGCACCGGGCGCGCCGCGCTGCGCCTGGGCCGCAATGACCTCGGTGGCAAGACCGGCACCACCAATGAGCAGCGTGACGCCTGGTTTTCTGGCTTTAATGGCGATGTAGTCAGTACCGCCTGGGTCGGATTCGATAACCCACAACCCTTGGGCAATCGCGAGACCGGGGCGCGCGCCGCACTGCCGATGTGGATTGACTACATGGGGGAAGCACTGGCAGGACGACCAGAAAACACCCTGTCACAGCCAGAGGGGATCGTTTCGGTGCGCATCGATCCCGACACCGGCGAGTATGCCGGTGGCTCCAGTGCCAGCGGGATCTTCGAGCTGTTCCGCAGTGAGCTCGCACCACAGCCGTCCCTGCTCCCCAGCCCGCGCACCGATCACGGCACATCCTCCGGGGGCGGCTCGGTGACCGATGAGCTGTTCTAGCAGACTGTTGTTGTCGCTCAGGCGAGTGCGAGAGAAGGCAAGATCGGGCGACCATTTTGCCGGGAACGTTTTGCCTGGAGCAAAACGTAACCGCCGAAGGCGGGTGCGAAGCACGAAGGACAGGATGTCCGTA
>SLDE01000192.1 GCA_007125455.1 Ectothiorhodospiraceae bacterium | reverse complement strand
CGTGATCAAAGTAGGCTCGGATGAATACTTTGTCACCAACATCACGAGCGACACCGCCACCGCAGCCGGGACAGGCAACACCAACATTTCGGTAGATCTTGAATCATTCTTCTCGGGGGTTGCACTTGACGTCACCCCGCAGATCAGCCAACACGGCGATATCGTATTGCATGTGCGCCCAGCAGTGATTGACGTCACCCAGCGAACGCGCACAGTCACTACCACACAAGGCACCCTTACCCTGCCGACCGCATCAAGCAATGTACGTGAATCAGATACAGTGATCCGCGCCAGCAACCGTCAAGTGGTCGTAATTGGCGGCCTGATGCAAAATGTTATCGAAGATAAACAAGCATCCGTTCCGATTCTAGGCAGTATCCCGCTACTCGGATCCATGTTCCGCCACACCTCCCAGGTTACCCGCAAGAGTGAATTGGTGATTCTACTCAGACCCATCGTGGTGGACGAATACGGCGAGGTATGGCAGAACGAGGTACAGCGTTCCGCCGATACCTTCGGTCGGCAAGACAGGTAGTCAGCGTGCCCACTCGCCATGTACCTTGAGCACTATGGCCTACGGGAGCTGCCCTTTTCGCTCACCCCGGATACCGGCTATTTTTTTTCCTACGGTCACTACCGCGATGCCCTCAACACCCTGTTGGTGGCACTGCATAACGGCGAGGGCTTCATCAAGGTCTGCGGCGAGGTAGGCACCGGCAAGACCCTGCTCTGTCGCAAGCTGCTGGCCAGCCTGCAGGCCCCCTACCTCACCGCCTGGATCCCCAACCCCTACCTGACCCCCACCGCACTGATCCACGCCCTGGCCGAAGAGTTGGGCATGGCCATGCCACGCAACCAGGGGGCATACCGGGCCCTCAAACAGATCAGCGATCGGCTGATCGAACTCAACGAACAGGGCCAGCAGGTCGTGCTGTGTATCGACGAAGCCCAGGCGATGCCACAGCAGACCCTGGAGACCCTGCGCCTGCTCACCAACCTGGAGACCGAAAAGCGCAAGCTGCTGCATGTGGTGCTGTTTGGCCAACCCGAACTGGACGCGGCGCTGGCCAAGCCCTCGCTACGCCAGCTGCGCCAGCGCATTACCTTCTCCTACGACCTGCAGCCCATCGACCGCGACGGGATGGAGGCCTACCTGCAATATCGCCTCCACGTGGCAGGCAACCAGGGCGGGGTAAACTTCAGCCCCACGGCCCTCGCCCGGCTCTACCAGGGCAGCGGTGGCTACCCCAGGCTAATCAACATCCTCGCCCACAAGGCACTACTGCTGGGCTACGGCCAGGGGCTACACCGCATTGGGCCACCCCAGGTGGACGCCGCCATCGCCGATACCGAGGGGGCCTTTCGTCCCGGCTGGCGTGTCAGACTGACGCCCCGCCACTGGACCCTGTTGGCCCTGGCCAGCCTTGGTCTGCTGCTCTTGCTGCTGCAAAACCGCTTTTTCGGAGTATATGGATGAGCTTGATCAATCAGATGCTAAAAGACCTGGAGGCACGCCGTGGTCAAGATGCGCCACCGGGCTACCTTCACGAGCCCACCACCCCAGCCATACCTCGCCGCCGCCAACCACTGCTGCTGATCGCGGTACTGTTGCTCGCCCTGCTCAGCGCCGCCCTGCTGTGGGAGCGCCTGTACAGCTCGCCATCACCCAACGCCAGCCAGGAAGAAGCTCCCCTCCTGCCCCTTGCACCGCCACCCGTAGCCGACCCGGTCAGTGCAAGCATCGAGCCCGTGGCAGTGATACCGCCAGAGGAGACACCCTCACTGGCCGCACCAAGTGCCCCCAAGCCTGCGCCAGTCGATACACAGGCTGTCATCGAGCCCCCCGACGTGACCGACAAGCCAGCGGCGCTGGTCCAAGCGCCAGCCACACACGAAGCAAGCAAGCCGACACCGCGCCCCAAAACGCAGCAGCCGACGCACCCCACCACCGCAGTCAGCGCTGAAACCGAAGCCGAGCCTGCCCCCCAAATCGAACGGCGCATCCGCCCACCCAGCCCGGAACAGTTGGCCGAACAGCACTACCAACAGGGCTATCGCCTGCTGCAGCAGGGGCAAAATGACGCCGGAGAGGCGCAATGGCGTGTAGCGCTAGGGATCCACCCGACCCACCACCACAGTCGCGAAGGGCTGGTAGGACTACTGCTCCAGCAACAGCGTGAGGAAGAGGCCGCCGCGCTACTGCGCGAGGGATTACAACATCTACCAGGCCATGGACGTTTCGCCATGCTGCTAGCGCGCATTCAACTTGAGCAGCAACAAACCGCCGCCGCCATCGACACCCTGGAACGCAGCCTGGGTCAGCAACGGCAAGGGGCCGAATACCACGCCCTGCTCGCCGCCCTGTATCAGCGCGAACAACGCTACACCGCCAGCATCGAAAGCTATCGCCAGGCGCTGGCCCTAGAGCCACAGCAAAGCACCTGGTGGATGGGCCTGGGGATCTCCCACGAAGGCGCCAGCCAACGCGAGGCTGCCAGAGAGGCCTACCGTGAGGCACTCCAGCAAGGTGGCCTGAGCCCACAGCTACAAGCGTATGTGCAGCAGCGCCTGCGGGCGGTGCGCTAGCAGGCTGTTGTTGTCGCTCAGGCGAGTGCGAGAGAAGGCAATAAATGGCGACCATTTCGCCGGGAGCGAAATGGAACAACCGCAGGCTGGCCCGAAGGGCGTAGGGCGTAGGGCGTAGGGCGTAGGGCGTAGGGCGTAGGGCGTAGGGCGTAGGGCAGGATGCTCGGAGTAGAATGCGCAGTTTACATGTATTAAATGAGCATTTTGAGCCATTTTTTAACGCCCTATCGCGCCGCATGAGTAGAATTTCAACAGCCTGCTAGATCGCCAGATCCAAAGGCAGGTCGGAGATATCCTTCAGGCGCTTGCCATCCACCATCACTGCCAACAGATCGGCAGCATCGTCCATACCCAATGACTGCAATGTTTTCTGTAGCTCGTATAGTGCAAAATGGTACACGCAGTCGATATCACCCGTCCCGAGAGCAATCGATGCCAGGCGACTGGGCGTAGGCTCAGCGGTCACTACAACGATGTGTGGCAAGCGCCCCTTGCGATTGCGGACAAGATTCAGGGCCTCTGAGCGAGCGTTCTGCGCGCGGTCACTACGGATCGTCCACTTGCACGAGATGCTGGCGTGCAGCAGGGGACGCCCGCCATTTAACTTTCGCAGGCTAGCCAGCCGGCATACCGTGTTATCCACCAAAGGCAGAGGGTGGTTTATCACCCCATCTTCCTCAAGATCCCTGACAACAACAATATCTGGGGTAATGGTGTAATCACTACCCAGGGCCGCCGCTAACTCAGTATCGCTCTTGGCAGCACGATCCAAGGCGACCAAGTGGGCGTATTGTTCATACTCAGCGATCTTCAGCCTATTGCGACCAGACACCTGATGAACATCCCACTGTCCAGGGCGCAGGTGGCCCAACTCCAAGAAGGTTTGCTGGACAAAATCAGCACAGGTTTGCTCAAACTGATTACCTGACGTCTGTCCGGCGATACGCTCACCGATGGTTTGCGCCTGAAGTAGATCGGCAATCCCCGCAGCGATGGCTTTACTTGTTCGGTTGCTGCTGTCGGCATTGCTCACCACGCCGGTACTGTTGATGGTTAGCGTAGACTCAAGCAACTTGGCATGAAACGCCTTACGGGCAGAAACAAAATGCGCCCTCTCCGTCATAGCGCCACCTTGAATACCCTTTGTGCCGAAAGTGCATGATAGATCTGCCGTGCCACAGCCTCGGCCACAGGGGGCGGAAAGGCATTACCGATTTGGCGATATGCCGCTGTCTTTCTACCAAAGATCTCCCACTCATCCGGAAAGCCCTGGATTCGCGCGGTCATTTTTGCTGTCAATCGCGGCATCCCGACAAAGTCAGGAGGCGGTGCCTCATCCCACAAGCCTCGACCATCGACATGCAGACCTTCCCAGGCACGCTTGGCCCTCGTCGGCCCAAGATCCGGACCACCATGCTTCTTCGAGCCACCCACAAGTGTCGGCGCAATGCTATTAGCCATTTCACGCCAACGCTTTGCGCCTTTCCACCCTTTGGCGGCCATCAAGTCATAGAGTACCTCGCCGACCGTCGGTGCCGCATTCTTATTCGGCTCAGGCCAGGAAAAGTCTGCGGCAAACTCCTTTTTGATACCAACAAACACCACACGTGGTCGAAGCTGGGGAACACCAAAATCACAGGCATTCAGCAGACGCCAGCCAGGCACATAACCCATCTTTTTCAGCTGCAACTCGACCTTATTGCGGTAATCATCAAACACTGCATCAAGGAGGCCGCGAACATTCTCCAGCATAACCGCCTGCGGACGACACTCATCTACCAGCCGAAGCGCCTCTGG
>SLDE01000181.1 GCA_007125455.1 Ectothiorhodospiraceae bacterium | reverse complement strand
TGCAGGTAAGGCGGGTTGTTTGAACATGATTTAGCACCTGCATATCGGCAGGCGCCCCGAGTATTTCAGACGACATCCGTACAGTTTGCCAGCACTTCGGCAAACACCGCATCGATCCCCTTATCGGAGGTGTCGATGCTGACTGCATCGTCCGCTGGGCGAAGCGGCGAGGCGCTGCGGGTACGGTCCCGCTCGTCGCGTTGCTCAATCTCTTCGACCAGACTCCCTAGGTTAGCATCCAATCCCTTTTCTATCAACTGCTTATAACGTCTTTTTGCACGTACCTCGGCGCTGGCCAGCAAAAAGAACTTATGGGCGGCGTTGGGGAAGACGGTGGTGCCCATATCTCGCCCATCGGCGATAAGACCGGGCGGCTGGGCAAAATCGCGCTGACGTTGCAATAGCGCCGCACGCACGGTCGGATGGGCCGCCACCACGGAGGCGTCCACACCCGCCTGGGCGGTGCGAATATCATTACTAACCTCTTGATTATCAAGAAGCACCTTGGCCTCCCCATCGGCCGTAGGGACAAACTCGACGGCCAGCGAAGCGGCCAGGGGAGCCACCAGGGCCTCATCCTCCAGCGCGATGCCCTGACGCCGTGCCGCCAGTGCGGTGAGGCGATATAGCGCGCCGCTGTCGAGGAAATGCCAACCCAGGTGGCGTGCCAATAATTGGCTGATGGTGCCCTTCCCCACCCCACTGGGGCCGTCGATGGTGATCACCGGAACAATCTTGCTCATGCTCGTACCCATAAAAATGTGCCACAGAGTACACCCAGAGCGCGGCTGGAAGCACCATCGGGACTCGGTCTTCACTTTCGGCCCTGGCCCAACATCAGGCCTAAATTCTCTGTGCCCTCTGTGGCGAGGATTTAGCGCTGCTGAATCTTTAGCCCCGCCCCGGCGGCCAGTTCGACGAAGCCGGGAAAGGAGGTGTTGACGTTGGCGCAGTCTTCGATGGTGATCGCCCCGCTGGCTCGCAGCGCCGCCATGGCGAAGGACATGGCGATGCGGTGATCGCCGTGGCTTTGCACTGTGGCGCTGCCCATCGGCCCACCCTGGATCACCATGCCATCGTCGGTTGGACGGGCATCGACCCCCAGGGCGATGAGGCCATCGGCCATCACCTGGATGCGATCACTCTCCTTGACCCGCAGCTCCTCGGCACCGGTAAGCACCGTTTCACCCTCGGCACAGGCGGCGGCAACAAACAGCGCGGGAAACTCGTCGATGGCCAATGGCACCTGATCTTCTGGGATGCGGATCCCCCGGAGCGGACGATGGCGCACCCGGATGTCGGCTACCGGCTCGCCCCCGACCTCACGCTCGTTGCTCATCTCGAGATCGGCCCCCATCTCGCGCAGGATGTTGATCACCCCGATGCGGGTGGGGTTGATGCCCACGTGTTGCAGGGTAACGTCGGAGCCGGGGGCGATCGCGGCGCCAACCATAAAGAAGGTTGCCGAGGAGATATCCGCCGGGACATCGATGCGAGTAGCCGTGAGCTGGCCACCAGGCTCCACACAGGCCGTCGCCCCCTCCACCTTCACCGGATAACCAAAACCGCGCAACATGCGTTCGGTGTGGTCACGGGTGGGGGCTGGTTCAGTCACGCAGGTGCTGCCCTCGGCGTAGAGCCCGGCCAGCAGCAGGCAGGATTTGACCTGGGCGCTGGCCACCGGCATCACATAGTCGATCCCGCGCAGCGATTGGCCACCGTGAACCTTGAGCGGTGGTGTACCCTCGGCAGTGGTCTCCACCCGGGCCCCCATCAGTGCCAGCGGTTCGGTTACCCGGCGCATCGGACGCTTGCTTAGCGAGGCATCGCCACTCATGGTCACATCAAAGGCCTGACCGGAGAACAAGCCCGCCAGCAGGCGCATCGAGGTACCGGAATTCCCCAGATCCAGCGGGCCGCTGGGGGGCTTGAGGCCATGCAGCCCAACCCCATGGATGGTCACCCGGCCCTGCGTCGGCCCTTCGATCTTCACCCCCAAACTGCGAAAACACTCCAGGGTGGCCAGGCTATCCTCCCCTTCCAGGAAGCCGCTGACCTCGGTAACACCCTCAGCCAACGAGCCGAGCATGATGGAGCGGTGGGAAATGGACTTGTCCCCAGGGACCCGCAGATGGCCCTGCAACTTGCCGCCGGGCTGAACGGTGAAGGTAAGCTTGTTTGATGAACTCATGTCTTGACTCGCATTTTTGGGCGGCCCGGCGTGCCGGGCCTGCCGGTTATCAGCAATGGGTATCGCCGTAGTCGTCCCGTGCCGCCTTGGCGCGTTCGAAGGTTTCCAGTACCGCCTCGCCATCCCCGGCGGCGATGGACTGGCGCAGTTGGCCGAGCTCGTCGGTAAAGCGATCCAGCATCAGCAACAGGGCATCACGATTATGCAGACAGATATCGTGCCACATGCGCGGATTGCTGGAGGCGATGCGGGTAAAGTCGCGAAAACCACCGGCGGCATAACGGAAGATATCATCGTGGTCCTCCAGCCTGGCCAGAGTATCGACCAGAGTAAAGGCCAGCATGTGGGGTAGATGGCTGGTGGCGGCCAGCACCTCATCATGGTGCGCCACCGACATCTCGCAGACCTCGGCTCCGGCCGTCTGCCACATCTCCCGCACCAGGCTGAGCGCCTGCGGATCGGCATCCTCACCGGGGGTAAGGATCACCTTGCGATTTTGGTAGAGATCGGCAAAAGAGGCGGCCACCCCACTCTGCTCGGTACCCGCAATGGGATGGCCAGGGATAAAGCGCGGTGGCAGTGTGCCGAACACGGCTCTGGCGGCGGCAACCACCGAGCCTTTGGTGCTGCCCACATCGCTAAGGATAGTCTGCGGCTCCAGCAGGGGCTTGAGCTGCTCCAGCACCGCCTCGACCGCCCCCACCGGCACCCCTAACAGGACCACCTCGGCCCCGGCGACGGCGCGGGCGAGGTCGGTTTCAGCACGATCGATCACCCCCAGGCCCAGGGCCTCGTCAAGCGCTTCAGGGGAGCGGCCATAACCGACGATTTCCTCACAGGCCCCGGCCGCCTTCAGCGCCCGTGCCAGCGAACCGCCGATCAGCCCTACCCCAATAATACAAAGCCGTTTAATCATCATATCGACACATCAGCCAAACAGTACACAGAGGGTTTGCCCGCCACCGCGCAGGCCCGAAAAAGGCCGACGATGATTACATAAATCCATCCTAGCGGCTACTGGGTTTTCCCCAGGAAACGACGACCAAGCCGATGACAGGCCCCGACTACTTGGACAACACCTTCGCCAGGGCATCCAGGAAGCGCTGGTTCTGCGCCTCAGTCCCGACAGTGACACGCAGGTGGTTGGGCATGCCGTAGTTGGCCACCGGGCGCACGATCACCCCCTCCTGCAACAGGGCCTGATAGAGCGGCGCACCCGGCTGGCCCACATCAACGCTGATGAAGTTACCGGCCGAGGGGATATACGCCAAGCCCATGGCCGCAAAACCGGCCTGAAGCTGTTGCAAGCCATCGGCGTTAACCGCCACCGACTCACGCAGATGCCCCTCGTCGGCCAGTGCCGCCTCGGCAGCGGCCAGCGCAATACTGTTGACGTTGAACGGTGGGCGCACCCGGTTCATCAGATCCGCCAATACAGGGCTGCAAAGTGAATAGCCCACCCGCAGACCGGCCAGACCATAGGATTTGGAGAAGGTGCGCGCCACCATCAGGTTGGGGAACTCCGTCAACCACAAGCTGGTATCGGGGTAGTCACCCGCCCCGGTGGTCGGCTCGATGGCGTAGTCGAAGTAGGCCTCGTCGATCACCACCAGGATATCGGCAGGGACCTGCTGGATAAACCGGTGCAGCGGCTCGCCATCTACCCAGGTACCGGTGGGATTATTGGGGTTGGCGATGAAGATCACCCGGGTCTTGGCGGTGATCTTGGCCAACAGGGCCTCCAGATCCACCCCCCAATCCTTGGCCGGTGCCTCCACCGGCGTGCCCCCGGCGGCCAGGGTGAGGATGGGATAGAGGGCAAAGCTGTGGGCCGAATAGAGCACCTCGTCCCCTGGCCCCACCAACACCCGCACCGCGAACTCCAGCACCT
The DNA here is from genome assembly GCA_007125455.1 of Ectothiorhodospiraceae bacterium. Lineage (GTDB taxonomy): Bacteria > Pseudomonadota > Gammaproteobacteria > Thiohalomonadales > Thiohalomonadaceae > SLDE01. The sequence continues at coordinate 333 of SLDE01000181.1, read as the reverse complement.
CGCTGGAGCCGTTGCCCAGGGTGATCTGGTCCATTGTCACCGCATGCTTGGCGGCCAGCTTTTCCTTGAGCTGGTGGCCACTGCCGTCGGGATAGAGCCATACATCCTCCAGCTCACCGCGCATCGCCGCCAGCGCCCGTGGTGAGGGGCCGAGCGGGTTCTCGTTCGAGGCCAGCTTGATGATATTACGGATCCCCAACTCCCGCTCCAGCTCTTCGATGGGCTTGCCAGGCTGGTAGGGGTTCAATGCCAACACACCGGGCTGGGCGTATTTACTAAAATCGGTCATGTTTTTTTCCTGAAGAAAAGATTTTAACGCAGAGGCCGCAGAGT
>SLDE01000179.1 GCA_007125455.1 Ectothiorhodospiraceae bacterium | reverse complement strand
TGACGGAAATGGCGCATGCCGGTGAAGACCATCACCATGTCGTGTTCGTCGGCGGCGGCGATGACTTCTTCGTCGCGCATTGAGCCGCCCGGTTGGATCACGGCGGCGATCCCGGCACTGGCGGCGCTGTCGATGCCATCGCGGAAGGGGAAGAAGGCGTCACTGGCCATCACCGAGCCCTTGACTGCCAGCCCGGCGTGTTCGGCCTTGATCGCGGCAATGCGCGCCGAGTTGACTCGGCTCATCTGTCCGGCACCGACGCCGATGGTCATGGCCTCGCGACCATAGACAATGGCGTTGGATTTGACGAATTTGGCCACCTTCCAGGCAAACAGCATGTCACGTACCTGCTGTTCGTCGGGTTGACGTTTGCTGACGACGCGAATGTCGTTGACCAACAGCAGATCCGAACTCTGTACCAGCAGCCCGCCGTTGACGCGTTTGTAGTCCAGGGTCTCGTCGTTTTCACTCCACTGTCCGCATTCGAGCAGGCGCACATTCTTCTTCTCGCTGACCGCATCGATGGCGGCCTGACTGATCTTCGGGGCGATGATCACCTCGACGAACTGGCGCGCGACGATGGCGCTGGCGGTCTCGCCGTCCAGCTCCTGGTTGAAGGCGATGATGCCGCCGAAGGCGGATTCGGGATCGGTGCTGTAGGCACGGTCGTAGGCGTCGAGCAGGTTATGCCCGATGGCCACGCCGCAGGGGTTGGCGTGTTTGACGATCACACAGGCCGGGCCTTCTTCGGCGGCGTCGAATTGCTTGACGCATTCCAGCGCAGCATCGGTATCGGCGATATTGTTGTAGGAGAGTTCCTTGCCCTGTAGCTGACGCGCGCTGGCGATGCCCCCGACCGGGGCGTTGTGCTCGACGAAGAAGGCGGCCTTTTGGTGCGGGTTCTCGCCATAGCGCATGGTCTGTACCTGGCGTACCTGCAGGTTGAAGGTGCGCGGGAAGTCGCCCTTCTCGCCTTCGGCGTTGATGCGCCCCAGGTAGTTGGCGATCATGCCGTCGTAGCGCGCGGTGTGCTCGTAGGTCTTGACCGCCAGGTCAAAGCGGGTGGCCAGGGTGGTGGCACCGTTGTTGGCCTGCATCTCATCGAGCACCCGGCCGTAGTCGGTGGCATCGACGATGATGGTCACGTCGCGGTGGTTTTTGGCGGCGGCGCGGATCATGGTGGGCCCGCCGATGTCGATGTTTTCAATCGCCTCTGCCAGGCTGCAGTTCGGTTTGGCTACGGTCTGCTCGAAGGGGTAGAGGTTGACCGCGACCAGATCGATAGCGCCAATGCCATGTTCGGCCATCACTGCATCATCGGTGCCGCGTCGGCCCAGGATGCCGCCGTGGATCTTCGGGTGCAGGGTCTTTACCCGGCCATCCATCATCTCCGGAAAGCCGGTGTGTTCGGAGACCTCGATCACCGGCAGGCCATTGTCGGCCAGCAGTTTGGCCGTGCCGCCGGTGGAGAGCAGTTCCACGCCCATCTGGTGCAGGGCCTTTGCGAATTCAACGATGCCGGTCTTGTCTGAGACACTGAGCAGGGCGCGTTTGATGGGATTCATTTCGATTCCTTACATAGATTGAATAGGGCTAACCGCGCGAGGCGCGGAGGGCGCAGAGTTGGTCAAAGATGGACGGTGTTCGTCGCACATATGCGTTTTACCGCTACGTCAGGTGCATGGGCTATCGCCATTAAAACCTCTGCGTTCTTTGTGTACTGGGAAATTTGTTCCCTACATTTCCAACCGACTGCATCGATGTAGTCGTCTGCGGTGACGTGCGTTATTCGTCCAGACCGTAGTGCTGCAATTTCTTGCGTAGGGTGCTGCGGTTGAGGCCAAGTAGCCTGGCGGCCTGGGTCTGGTTGCCGCCGGTGTGGTGCATCACCTTTTCCAGCAGTGGGCGCTCCATTTCGGCGAGCATGAGTTGGTAGAGATCCCCTGGCGGGTGGCCGTCCAGATCGGCAAAGTAACGCTCCAGGGTTTTGCGTACACAGCCGTTAAAGGGGTTACTGCAGTGCTGGCTCATGCCGCCTCCTGCTGGTCGATTAGCTGCATGAAGAACTCTTGTACCATCTGTAGCTGTTGCTCGGCCCCTTCGACGCGGTTGATCGCCTGGCGGAACGCGCCGCCGTGGCGTCGGCCCTTGCTATACCAGGAGATATGTTTGCGCGCCATGCGTACCCCGGTGTATTCACCATAGAATGCGTAAAGGTTGCTTAGGTGGCCGAGCAGGATATCGCGTACCTCTTCCAGGCTGGGCTCTGCCAGCAGTTCGCCGGTGGCCAAATAGTGGGCGATCTCGCGAAAGATCCAGGGGCGCCCTTGGGCGGCACGACCGATCATTACCGCATCGGCGCCGCAGGCTTCCAGCACGGCCTTGGCCTTTTGTGGCGTGGTGATGTCGCCATTGGCGATCACCGGGATGGTGATGCTCTCCTTGATAGAGGCGATGGTTTGGTACTCCGCCTCACCGGTATAGCCATCGGCGCGGGTGCGTCCATGTACCGCCAGGGCCTGGATGCCGGCACTTTCGGCGATACGGGCAATGTTGACGCCGTTGCGACTTTGGCTGTCCCAGCCGGTGCGGATCTTGAGGGTAACCGGTAGATCGCCCGCTGCCCCCACCACAGCATCAAGGATACGCCCCACCAGGGCCTCGTCGCGCAGCAGCGCCGAACCGGCCTGAACATTGCACACCTTTTTGGCCGGACAGCCCATGTTGATGTCGATGATCTGGGCACCGTTGTCGATGTTGTAGCGGGCGGCCTCGGCCATCATCGCCGGGTCGGCCCCCATGATCTGTACCGAGCGGGGCTCGTTCTCACCCTCGTGGTTGGCGCGACGTTTGGTCTTCTCGCTACCCCACAGCAGGGAGTTGGAAGAGACCATCTCGGAGACGGCCAAGCCCGCCCCCATCTCACGGCAGAGCTGCCGAAATGGGCGATCGGTGACGCCGGCCATCGGGGCCAGCACCAGATTGTTCACCAGGGTGTAGGGGCCAATGCGTATGCTCATGGTACTTGGTGTCTTGCGGGGAACCGGCAATGATACCGATTTGCCCTCATCAGATAAAGGCTTCACTTAGTGAAACTCAAAGCGAAAGCCGACGACTTCGCGTCCGGGATCGACAACCTCCAGGATCAGCGGGACCTCGATATTGCTTGGCATGGGCCGCTCGCGGTGCTGGCCGACCAGGTATTCCCTGGGGGTAAACAGGCGGCTGGCAACCACACGCTGCTGCAGATCGAGCATCTGTAGCTCTACCTTGGGGAAGGGTTGCTCGATATCGGCCCGGTTGATCAGGGTGGCGGTGATGAGCAGGCTGTCCTCAAAGCGCGGATGAAACTGTACCAGATGGCTGGCGAGGTTGATCTGCTCTGGTTGGCGCTGGGGTGGCAGTTCGCAGTTGCCTACCTTACACAGTTGCTCTACCACTGGGCGCCACTGTGGCTGTTTGGCCACCGCCTCGTGGTGAAAGTAGATGAACTGGAGGCCGAGGCTGGCAACCAGCAGTACACTGCCCAGCCCCCAGGCCAGCGTGGCCAACAGGTTGCCTGGGCGTGCGGGCGCCTCATCGGGGGGGATGGCATAGCCGGGCTGGAAGCCCTGATCCGGTTGGTCATCATCGGGGTCTGGGGCCAGCTCATCGTCCTTTGGGTGCTGGGTGTTGATCTGTAGTTGCTCCAGTTCCTGATCCAGTTCGTGCTGATCCTCTGGCAGCAACTGGCTAAGCAGTGCCTCATCCTCATCAAAGGGGGACGACTCCGCTGTGGAGGTGGTCGAATGCTCTGCATCGTCGCCGTTGTCCAGCTGATTGCGGTTGCCCTCTGGTTCCGTCGGTTGCGGCGTCGGCGCAGGCTGGAGGGGTGTCTGGCCTTCGGTCGCGGGGCTGAGCAGGCTTTCGATATGCTCTTCCGAGAAGTGCTCCCAGTTGGCTTCGGCCTCCTCTTTGCTCAGCGGCTGGGTTTCTGTGACGTTGTCAAACATGCCCAGCAGCTCATCTGCCAGCTCGTCGTTGAGGGCGCTATCCAGTGCCTCGCCTTGTTCGGGGGGGGCGAGGCCGCTGGCGAGATCCAACTCATCAGGACTTAACGCCAGCTCACGTTCATTTCTGTTAGAGGCGATCTCGACGGGCTCCAGAGGCAGCTCATCCTCTGCCGGGCTCAGGTCGAGGGCGTCGTCCCAGCTCGGCTCATCCGTGGCTTGGGGGGGGGCGTCGGGCTCCGGTTCGACATCGAGGTTTAGGGCGGTGTCGGGCTCCGGTTCGGCGTCGAGATCATCGGCAGCCTCGGGCTCCGGTTCGGTGACGAGATCATCGGCAGCCTCGGGCTCCGCTTCGGCGTCGAGGTCTAGGGCGGTGTCGGGCTCCGGTTCGGCGTCGAGGTCTAGGGCGGTGTCGGGCTCCGCTTCGGCGT
>SLDE01000123.1 GCA_007125455.1 Ectothiorhodospiraceae bacterium | reverse complement strand
CGATGCGGTGCAGGCGGCGGGTAAGATCCCGGTGGATTTTGCTGCCAGCGGCGCACAGCTGCTGAGCCTGTCGGCACACAAGCTTTACGGGCCCAAGGGGGCCGGAGCGCTGGTGGTGGATAAGGCGCTCGATATAAAGGCCTTGCTCGATGGCGGCGGTCAGGAGCGCGGTCTGCGCTGCGGCACCGAGAACGTGGCAGCCATCGTAGGTTTTGGTAAGGCGGCGGAGTTGGCCCGGCTTGAATTGGCCCCACGCCGCATACAGTTAACGCAGCAGCGGATCTGGCTGGAGCAGCAGCTGACCAGTCAGCTGCCTGAGGCGGTGATCTTCTCCGCCGAGGCCGAACGGCTGCCCAATACGGTCTTCCTCTCGGTGCCCGGGCTGGATGGAGAGACCCTGATCATGGCGCTGGATCGTGAGGGTGTGGCCGTTTCCAGCGGCTCGGCCTGTGGCAGCAGCCACAACGAGCCCAGCCCGGTACTCAAGGCGATGGGTGTTGCCGAAGAACTGGCCCAGGGAGCGATACGTATCAGTCTGGGCAAGGACACCACCCAGCAGGATTTGGATACATTGATGCAGACCCTGTGCACTCAGGTACAGGCGCTGCGTGGTATGGCCGCCGCGACGGCCTGGTAACAAACACGATTGCGAGCGGAGCAAAACAGATGAAAAAACCGATCTACCTGGACTATTCAGCCACCACGCCGGTGGATCCGCGTGTGGCCAAGCTCATGTGCAGCTATCTGACCATGGACGATGGCCTGTTTGGCAACGCCGCTTCACGCTCGCACCAGTATGGCTGGGATGCCGAAGAGGCGATCGAGGCCGCACGCAAGCATATCGCCGATCTGCTTAACGCCAATCCCAAGGAGATCGTCTGGACCTCCGGCGCGACCGAGTCCGATAACCTGGCGATCAAGGGTGTGGCCGAGTTCTACGCCAAAAAGGGCAAGCACATTATCACCTGCAAGACCGAACACAAGGCGGTACTGGATACCTGTCGTCAACTGGAGCGCCACGGTTTCGAGGTCAGCTATCTCGATCCGCAGGAAAACGGTCTGGTTGACCTGAACAAACTCAAGGCGGCCATGCGCGATGACACCATCCTGGTCTCCATCATGCATGTAAACAACGAGATCGGCGTGATCCAGGACGTGGCCGCCATCGGCAAGCTGTGTCGTGAGAATAAGGTACTGTTCCATGTGGACGCGGCGCAGAGTGCCGGCAAGGTGCCGATCGATGTGGAGGCGATGAATATCGACCTGCTCTCGCTCTCCGCCCACAAGATCTACGGCCCCAAGGGGGTTGGTGCCCTGTATGTACGTCGCAAGCCCCGTGTACGTCTGGAAGCGCAGATGCACGGGGGCGGGCATGAGCGCGGCATGCGCTCCGGTACCCTCGCTACCCACCAGCTGGTGGGGATGGGTGAGGCCTTCCGCCTGGCCGCCGAAGAGATGGCCAGCGAGAGCGAGCGGGTGCGCCTGCTGCGCGATCGGCTGCTCAAGGGTATCGAGGATATCGAAGAGGTTTATGTCAACGGTGATCTTGAGCAGCGTGTGCCCCATAACATCAACATCAGCTTCAACTTTGTTGAGGGTGAGTCGCTAATGATGGCGCTCAGTGAGCTGGCGGTATCTTCCGGTTCCGCCTGCACCTCCGCCAGCCTGGAGCCCTCCTATGTGCTGCGTGCCCTGGGACGCTCCGACGAATTGGCGCACAGCTCGATCCGCTTCAGCATCGGCCGATTCACCACCGAGGCCGATATCGACCGCGCCATTGAACTGCTGCACCAAAAGATCGACAAGCTGCGAGCCCTCTCGCCGCTGTGGGACATGTACAAGGATGGGGTAGACCTCTCCACAGTACAGTGGAGTGCCCACTAAAATAGGTTTTGTCTCTTGTCCGGTGAAAACGCACCGGGCCAGTGAAACGGATATGGCGGCCGTGCCAACACGGTTGGGAGATGTACCCGCCATGTCCATTAGGCTAGAATGCATCCCCCTGGCCAGGGGACGAGTTTAAGGCGAGGAAACAGATCATGGCTTACAGTGACAAGGTTTTGGACCACTACGAAAATCCGCGCAACGTCGGCACCTTCGAGAACGAAGACGACGGCGTGGGTACCGGTATGGTTGGCGCACCCGCCTGTGGCGACGTAATGCGCTTGCAGATCAAGGTCAATGACGAAGGGGTGATCGAAGACGCCTGCTTCAAGACCTACGGCTGCGGTTCGGCGATCGCCTCCAGCTCCCTGGTGACCGAATGGGTCAAGGGCAAGAGCCTGGACGAGGCCGGTTCCATCAAAAACAGCGACATCGCCGAAGAACTGGCCTTGCCGCCGGTCAAGATCCACTGCTCGGTGTTGGCCGAGGATGCGATCAAGGCCGCCATCAACGACTATAAGTCCAAGCATCAGGACTGACGTTGCGGAGAGTGACATGGCAGTATCATTGACACCAGCCGCCGCTGAGCGGGTAGAAACGTTTCTTGCCAATCGCGGCAAAGGGGTAGGGCTGCGCCTGGGCGTACGCACCTCCGGTTGCTCCGGCATGGCTTACGTGCTGGAGTTTGCCGACGAGGTGGCCGAAGAGGATCAGGTCTTTGAGAGCAATGGGGTCAAGGTGATCATCGACCCCAAAAGCCTGAGCTATCTCGACGGCACCGAGGTCGACTTTGGCAAGGAGGGGTTGAACGAAGGCTTCAAGTTCAATAACCCCAACGTGAAGGATGCCTGCGGCTGTGGGGAGAGCTTCACCGTCTAATGAACTCCCTACCCGGTACCGACTACTTCGAGCTGTTCGGGCTCAGTCCCGCGTTTGCCATCGACATGGAGCAGCTCTCGCTGCGTTACCGGGAGCTGCAGCGCAGCGCCCATCCGGATCGTTTCGCCAGCGCCAGTGCGCAGGAAAAACGCATCTCGGTACAACAGGCAGCCCTGATCAACGAAGCCTATCAGGTGCTGCGCACGCCGCTGTCCCGTGGGCGCTACATGCTCGCCCGCCTGGGTGCGAATATCGACGACACCGATACCAGCATGGAACCGACCTTCCTGATGGAACAGATGGAGCTGCGTGAGGCCCTGGCCGCAGTCACCGCCAGCGACGATCCCTTCGCCAGCCTCGATAGCCTGCGTGATCGCATCGAGGCCATGGAACGGGAGATGGTGGCGCAGTTGCAGCAGTTGCTCGACACCAATGATACCCCCGGCAGTGATGATCTGCAGCGTGGGATCCAGTTGGTGCGCAAGATGCAGTTTATCCAGCGCCTGCTCGGCGAGGTGGATGAGTTGGAAGACCAGCTTGCCCACGTGGGCTGATGCCCCGTACATTATCCAAATTATTTCAGGCACAAACTGAAGAGTGACCATGGCCCTACTGCAAATCAGCGAACCCGGACTATCCGCCGCCCCGCATCAGCACCGCCTCGCGGCGGGCATCGACCTTGGCACCACCAATTCTCTGGTGGCCTCGGTGCGCAGTGGCAGCGCAGAGACCCTGGCCGACGCCGAGGGCAGGCATCTATTGGCCTCGGTGGTGCGCTATCTGCCTAACGGCGAGCGTGTGGTGGGCCACGAGGCCAAGCGGCAGGCTGCTAAAGACCCGCTCAATACCATCATCTCGGTCAAGCGCTTTATGGGCCGTGGGGTGGAGGACTTCAAAAGCATCGGTAACCGTCTACCCTATGAGTTTGTCGATGCCGAGGCGGGGATGCCGCGACTGCGCACCGTCGCCGGTGATCTGAGCCCGGTGGAGATCTCTGCCGATATCCTGCGCGCGCTGCGTGATCGCGCCGAGCAGAGTCTGGGTGGTGAACTGACCGGTGTGGTGCTCACCGTGCCGGCCTATTTTGATGATGCCCAACGTCAGGCCACCAAGGATGCCGCCACCCTGGCCGGGCTAAATGTATTGCGCCTGATCAACGAGCCGACTGCTGCCGCGGTCGCCTACGGACTGGATGATGGCTCGGAAGGCACCATCGCGGTGTTTGACCTGGGTGGTGGCACCTTCGATATCTCCGTGCTGCGTCTTAACAAGGGCGTGTTCGAGGTGCTCTCCACCGGGGGGGATTCGGCCCTGGGTGGAGATGATATGGACCGCGCGGTGGCCGAGTGGATCATGGCGGAGGCGGGGATCGATGACGACGCCGACCACCACCAGCTGCGCCGCCTGATGCGCGATGCCTGCGCCGCTAAAGAGTCCCTGACCGAGAGCGATACTACCGAGCTCAAGCTGGAGCTGGCCGATGGCAGTCACTGGGAAGGCACCCTGAGCCGCGAACAATTTAACAAGCTGGTCGATCCGCTGATCCGTCGCACCCTGATCGCCTGTCGCCGTGCCCTCAAGGATGCCGGTGTCAAGGCCGACGAGATCCTCGATGTGGTGATGGTCGGTGGCTCCACCCGTGTGCCAAGGGTGCGCGAGTTGGTAGGTGAGTTT
>SLDE01000221.1 GCA_007125455.1 Ectothiorhodospiraceae bacterium | reverse complement strand
GGTGGGCCTACTACGAACTGGGCTGGGGCGGCTGGTGGTTTTGGGACCCTGTGGAAAACGCCTCATTCATGCCATGGCTTACGGGGACAGCACTACTGCACTCGCTGGCGGTAACCGAGAAGCGAGGCGCGTTGCGGAGTTGGACCGTGTTGTTGGCGATCCTCACCTTCGCCTTGACCCTGCTGGGGGCCTTCCTGGTGCGCTCCGGGGTGATTACTTCAGTGCATGCCTTTGCCACCGATCCGGATCGTGGCGTGTTCATCCTGGTCTTTCTCGCGGTCTCCGTAGGGGCCTCGCTGTCAATCTACGCATGGCGTGCGCCGCGGATTGGTATGGGGGGACGCTTTGCTCCGGTATCCCGCGAAGGGATACTGCTGGTGAATAACCTGTTGCTGGTGGTGGCCATGGCAGCGGTGTTGCTCGGCACGATCTATCCGTTGGTTATCGATGCACTCGGGATGGGCAAGATCTCGGTTGGCCCTCCCTATTTCGATGCGGTCTTCGCGCCGATCATGCTACCACTGATGGCTCTGCTTGCCTTTGGTCCGTTGCTGCGTTGGAAACAGGATCGACCCAGGCGCCTCTATTCGCAGCTGGGGCTCCCCCTGGCACTGGCGCTGGGGCTGGCCCTGTTGTGGTCACTGCTGGCCCCGCATTGGTCGCCACTGGTCACCTTGAGCCTGTTCATCGCCCTGGGGATCGCGTTGGTGATCGCGATGGATGTGAGCCAACGGATACGCCAGGCCGCCGGTTCGGTGCGCAAATGGCTGCGACCTGCCTGGTTGGGGATGCATGTTGCCCATTTTGGCCTAGCGGTGTTTATCGTCGGGGTGGCAATGGTAATGGCCTATGAGACCGAGCGAGACGTACGTATGGCGGTGGGGCAGCAAGTGAGCGTCGGTGGTTATGAGTTTCGCTTTGATGGGGTTGAGCAGCTTGAAGGGGCGAACTATCTAAGTGACTACGGCAGCGTATTGGTTTTGCGTGACGGACGGGAGCTGACCACGCTGCACCCGGAGAAGCGCTACTACCACAGCCAGCCGGACAACCCCATGACCCAGGCCAGCCTGGATCGGGGGATCTGGCGGGATCTGTATGTCTCACTGGGCGAGCCGCTGGATCAGGGGGCCTGGGTGCTACGGGTCTACCATAAGCCGTACATGAACTGGATCTGGCTTGGCACCCTGTTGATGGCCTTGGGAGGGCTGCTTGCTGTGGCGGATAGGCGCTACCGGGTGGGCACAGGTCGCAACAGGCGGGAGGCCGTGATATGAGGGGCGGTTTGACCCTGCTGCCGCTGGGGATCTTTGTGGCGCTGATCCTGCTGTTTTGGATCGGCCTGGGGCTCAACCCAAGGGAACTGAACTCGCCACTGGTGGGGCAGAGCGTCCCGGAGTTTAGTGTGCCGGATCTCATGCATGCCGAAAGGCCGCTAACAGAGCAGAGCCTGATGGGGCAGGTGAGTGTAGTCAATGTGTGGGCCTCATGGTGTGTGAGCTGTCGCGCCGAGCATCAGCAGATCCTTGCCTTGGCCAAACAGGGGGTGCAGGTCATCGGGCTTAACTACAAGGATGAGTTTGAGGACGCAGTAGATTATCTGCAGGAAAATGGCAACCCTTATCAGGCCATCGGCTTTGATCACAAGGGCGAGGTAGGGATCGAATGGGGGGTGTATGCCACGCCGGAGACCTTTGTTATCGACCGCCATGGGGTGGTACGTCACAAGCATACTGGGCCGATCCGCCCGGCTACTCTGGAGCAGGAGCTTATGCCCTTGATTGCCCAACTGGAGGCAGAGTAATGCGTGCGCTGTCGCTCATCCTGATGGTCGTCCTTGCCAACCCGGTGCTGGCCATTACCGTAGGTAGCGCACTGGATTTTGACAGCCCGGAAAAAGAGGCCCTGTATCGGCAGCTGCTGATGGATCTGCGCTGTACCGTATGTCAGAACCAATCACTGGTTGACTCCAATGCGCCGCTGGCGCGCGACCTGCGAAGACTGACCTACCAGAAGGTGCAGGAGGGGGCCGATCGCGAGAGTATTCACGCCTTTATGGTCGCCCGCTACGGGGATTTTGTGCTCTACAAGCCACCGCTACGAAGCAGCACCTGGTTGTTGTGGTTTGGCCCCTTGCTCTTTGTGCTACTGGGGGGCTTGATCCTGTGGCGTGTGATGGTGCACTACCGTAATGGTGCCGAGGCAAGCGCCGTGATCTCCCCCCAGGCGAGAGAGAGGCTGAGTGAGCTGATGCGCGAGCAGGGTGAGGCAGAGCGGAGATAGTATGGTTGTATTGGTTTTGATCAGTGTATTGATGGCAGCGGTGGCGATGGCGCTGATCGCCTGGCCGCTGCTGCGTCGAGCAAACCAGCCGGGTGTCCAGGCAAGCGAACTGAATGTTGCCGTGTTGCAGAATCAACTGCAGGAACTCGAGCAGGAGCTAAACTGCGGCACGATCAATGAAACGGACTACCATGCCTTGCGCGCTGACCTTGAACGGGTGGTGGCCGAGAGCCTTGAGGAGGAGACCCATCGGGCGAGTAGTGGCAACCGCTTGCTTGTGGCGATCCTGCTGGTAGTGATCCCGGCCATGGCGCTAACGGTATACAGCATGGTGGGGAGCCCGGAACACCATAAGATCGCCGGGGCAGTGAGTCCTGAGAGACAGGCCGCCGAGATGCCGGTGGGTGAATCGCCCGTCATGGGAGAGGATGTGGGGGACATGGTTGAAAGCCTGCATGCGCGCCTTGAGCAAGACCCGGATGATCTGCGAGGCTGGGTGTTGCTTGCTCGTTCACTGCTGTTTATGCAGGACTATGCCGGCGCGGCGGATGCTTTTCAGCGGGCAGTGGACGGTGGGATCGAGGATGCGGCGGTGATCACCCAGTATGCCGATGTGCTCAGCCATCTTCGTAATGGGGTAATGGCAGGGCGTCCAGAGAGCCTGGTACAGCAGGCACTGAAATTGAATCCTCACCACGGTCAGGCGTTATGGTTGGCGGGCAACGCTGCCTTGCAGGCTGGTCGTGAGGAGGCGGCACTGGTGTATTGGCGTCGTCTGCAACCTCTGCTGGAGCCGGGCTCACAGGCAGCACAAACACTTGATGAGAATATCCGCCTGGTGGAGAGGCAGTTGAGGCAGTGAGGTGCCACTTCCCTGTGGCAGAGGAGGTGCGTCCTTGAAAAATTATTGCGAAACGAACACCCCACGCGAGCCTACATCCTGAGTAGGCCGTGTGGCGATGGGGAATTGCTCTGCCAGCCATTCTTTCTGTGCTTCGGAGAGGCTGCTGGCCTGTTGCAGTACAACCCAGCGAACCCCCTCGGTGCAGGGTGGCATGCTCAGGGAGCCGGTATAGGCATAATAACCGTATTCCCCTGAGAGCAGCTGTGCGAGATCGATACGAATGGCATCGCTCTCACTGTTGACGGCCTGGGCCGCGGCCAGGAGTGGGTTGTCCTCTCCCTCGCTTAGCGGCAGGGCCACAACGGCGATCTCACCATCACTGCTACGGTGGAGAAACTGCATCTCACCAGCCTCACGCCGCTGGCGATGGGTGTGTTCAGCCGGTACGGTGGTGTGGATGGCGTCGAGCGTATAGCGTTTGCCGTAAAGGCTGATGTGCCCACCGTCACGTACCTGCATCACCAGGCGCGGCTGATCAAACGTCGGCAGGATATGGGCCTCCTGGTAGTGCACTGAGACAGGCATCAGTGCCCGGGTTTGTGCCGTGCCCAGGTCGATGGGTGACTGCATCTCACCTTCCAGACAGAGGTTGTGTACGGCCTCGGTGCTCGCGCTGGTATCGGTAGGTGTGGACTGACTCCCTGTCGTTGCACAGCCTATCAGGGTCAGACTGGTTGCCAGGGCGAGCACCCCGCGAATCGTTGTTTTCATGGTGGTGGCTTCCTCGCATGTGGAGGGCGCGGGGATCGCCCGCGCCGGTCACGAAGATGTGAGTACGCGGCTTACAGGCTACTGTAGTAGGCAGCGACTGCGGCGATGTCTTCTTCAGAGAGGCGATCGACGATGGGGGCCATCACCGGATCGGGGCGTTTGCCGCTGGCAAAGTCGTTGAGCTGCTTGATCAGGTATTGCTGCTTTTGTCCGGCCAGATTGGGCCAGGTGGGCGCTGAACTGATGCCGTTGGCACCATGGCAGGCCTGGCAATGGACGTCAGCGACGGTACGCCCGGCCTCCACCTGATCGGCAGCCAATTGTGGGCTGATGAATACTGCCATCATGGCGGCGCTGTAGAACAGTGATTTTATTTTCATGGATGACTCCCCTTGTTGGTTTTTTACGTCCTTAGCCTCCTGGCGGCGTCGCCAGGAGGTGTCTGTTTTATGGATAAAGCCTTACTCGTAAGGGTTGAAGAAGCGGTCCTGCTGCCCGCTGCCAGTCTGTCTGACCCGCGAGGTGGTGGCTTCGGCGGCACCGACCTCCTGGATGTAGTCGC
>SLDE01000002.1 GCA_007125455.1 Ectothiorhodospiraceae bacterium | reverse complement strand
GGGGCTATCGTGGTCGCTAACTGGCTGCTGATCGGGGTTGTGGTCGCGCTGTTCCATCGGCGAAGGGCTCGGTATCTTAAAAGCGCTATTTTAGCCCAGACGTATGGGCAAGGGGCAAGGGCATCATACAAAACCGATGCAACGTACTGTGCGATCTCTGCGATGAGATCTTTTACAGCGTCAAACAATGGGTGATGCTGTTACCGATGGCGGCGAAGGCATCGGCGCGGTAGCTACCCTTGCGGTAGAGCATGCCGATACGGCGGCTGGGCTGGGGCTTTTTGAAGGGCAGGTAGCACACCGCGCCGTCGCGCTTTTCCGGCACCGCCAGTTGCGGGATCAGGGTTGTGCCCATGCCTTCGCCCACCATGTGGCGCAGGGTCTCCAGGCTGGTGGCCTGGAAGGCGCTGTTACGGCTTGCCCCGGCGCTGAGACAGACGTCCAGCGCGTGCTCGCGCAGGCAGTGGCCCTCCTCCAGCAACATCAGTTCACGGTCTTGCAGGTCGTTCAGGCTGACCTGTTTACGCCCGGCCAGGGGGTCATCCCCCGATACCGCCATCCAAAACGGCTCACGAAACAGATCCACCTCGACAAACTCGTGCTCGGGTATCGGCAGGGCGAGGATCAGCAGGTCCAGTTCGGCATTGCGCAGCCGCTCCATCAACACCGCCGTCTGCTGTTCGTGCAGCCATAGCTTGAGGTGCGGGTACTGTTCACGCAGGATGGGCATCACCTGTGGTAGCAGATAAGGGGCCAGGGTGGGGATCAGCCCCAACTGCAGATCACCGGCCATCGGATCGTGAAAGCTCTCGGCAATATCGCGCACCCCACGCGCTGCGGAGAGCACCCGGCGCGCCTGGGCCGCCACCGCCAGGCCCACATCGGTCATCACCACCCGGCGGGTGCTGCGCTCGATGAGCTGTACCCCCAGCTGCTCCTCCAGCTTTTTGAGCTGGCCACTGAGGGTGGGCTGACTGACAAAACAGCGCTCCGCCGCGCGGTTGAAATGGCGCTCGTCGTCCACCGCCACCAGGTACTCCAAATCGCGCAAATTCATCAGCACACCCTTATTGATTGGCTGTAACTATAAATATAGTTGAGATAAACGATTTTACCAATGCAAACAGTGTGGGCATAATGGGCTGCGTATTCAATAGAAATCAATCACCGAAAGGAGCTACACCATGCTGCAGAACAAAGAAGGGCAAAAGGTACCCAGTGTTGTCTTCCGCACCCGTGAAGATGGCGACTGGCGTGATATCAGTAGTGACGAGCTGTTCAAGGGCAAGACCGTCATCGTCTTCTCCCTGCCGGGTGCCTTCACCCCGACCTGTTCATCTACCCACCTGCCGCGCTATAACGAACTGGCCAAGGTGTTCATGGAGAACGGTGTGGACGAGATCGTCTGCATGTCGGTCAACGACGCCTTCGTGATGAATGCCTGGAAAGAAGATCAGGAAGCGGACAACGTGACCCTGATCCCGGATGGCAACGGCGAGTTCAGTGAAGGCATGGGGATGCTGGTGGACAAGTCCGACCTGGGCTTTGGCAAGCGTTCCTGGCGTTATTCGATGCTGGTGAAGGACGGGGTGGTGGAAAAGCAGTTCATCGAGCCGGAGAAGCCGGGCGACCCCTTTGAGGTCTCCGATGCCGACACCATGCTCAACTACATCAACCCCAAGGCCAAGAAGCCCGACGCGATCAGTATGTTCACCAAGCCTGGCTGTCCGTTCTGTGCCAAGGCGATGGCCATGCTGGAAGACCGTGGCATGGAGTTTGAAGAGATCGACCTGGGGATCGATGCGACCCTGCGCTCACTGCGCGCCATTACCGGACGTGACACCGTGCCGCAGATCTACATCAACGGCCAACACATCGGTGGCTCCGATGATCTGGAGAAGTACCTCGGCTAGGCCAGAGAATCGGCTGGCGTAAACAAAAAAGGCGCAGCCAGTGGCTGCGCCTTTTTTGTGTCCCTGTCTGTTTGCTTAGAGCAGGTTAAGCTGGGTGTTGATGGCCTGTTGCAGGTTCTGGACCCAACCATTGTAGTTCTGGTGGATCTGCCCATCAGCATAGTTGAGCTGCTGGCTGTCACGGTAGGTGATGCTGTAGCTCTTGGCATCGTACTTGATATCGACCATTGCCATATGCTGACGCAGGTTGAGGGTGCCGACGATATGGCCCGGTGCCTGATCACGCATCACCCAGCCCAGCCCGGCACCAGCGCGGGTGATGGCCTGCTTGACCTGGTTTTGGGTCACGTTTTGCCCGGTGGAGGCGACCACTGAGGCATTGCTGACGTTATAGACCGGTTGGGTAGGACGGCAACCGATCACCACGGCAGCGGCCAGAGTGACCAACAAAAGACGAATGAGGGTGTTCTTCATGATTATCTCCTTGATTGGGTGTTATTAATCCACACGTGGCAACAGTCGGTGCCACCAAGGCGGCATTATACACCGTCATCCCCGCCGTAACATAACCAGCCAGCGAGAAAGGTTGAGCAGGCTGGCCAGTGATGCGGCCACATAGGTGAGCGCGGCGGCCAGCAGGATGCTACGTATCGCCACCGCATCCTTTGGGCCGACGTAACCACCATGACGAAGCATCGGCAGGGCCTTGCGAAAGCTGGCATCCCACTCCACCGGCAGGGTCACCAAATGCACTACGGTGGCCACCCCCATGCTCGCCAGGCCGGCGAGAAAGAGCATCACGCCGCTATGGGGCATACGGGTGAGCAGGGCAATCACCGGGATCGCGAACATCAGGCCCGCCCCCAGTTGTTGACTCCACTGCGCCACCTTGACCAGCTCGGTACGCCGTTGCAGCGCCCGTTCGCGGCGATGGTGCTGGATTGCGTGGCCCACCTCATGGGCCGCCACCGCCACGGCGGTGAGGGATTTGCCGGCAAAGTTCTCTTCGCTCAGGCGCACCATGCGCGCCTCGGGGTCGTAGTGATCCCCCTTGTCGGTCTGCTCCACACCCACGTCGCGGATATTCATCTTGGCCAGCAGATGCTCGGCCAGCTCGCTACCGCTGCCTTGGATGTCCTCGCGGGGCTGGCTGTGTTTGCGAAACACATACCTCGCCCACCACTGGGGGACGAAAACCAGAATCAGCAACAGTACGATGATCAAGATCAGATAGGGCATATGGGTAATCCTGTGCCTTGAAGGACACAAAGGACGCAGTAGCGATTTACCAGCTGATATCCCGTATCAGCCCTTCTCGCGCAGCATGATGAAGTCGATACCGTTATCCTGCAAACGGCGGCGTGCCTGGTCGACACGGCGGCGTTCCTCGAAGGGGCCGATGCGCACCCGATGCCAGGTCTGGTTGCCGTCGATGGTGACGGTCTGCACCGTGGGGACAAAATTGAGCAGGATCAGTTCGGCCTTGCGGGTCTCGGCATCGTTGCTGCTACGGAAAGATCCCACTTGCAGATAGTAGATGTGTTGCTCGTCGCTACCGGCCTCGCGCTGCAGCTCGGTCTCGGGGATGACAATCTCCAGCTCGGGCAGGATGTTGTAAAAATCAAACTGCACCCCCTGTCGCGGTGCAGGCTCGGCCTTGGCCACCTCGGGCACCGGCTGGCGTTGCGGTGCGGGCTTGGGCTTGGCCGCAGGGGATGGCACCACACGGGTATCGGTCGCCGTCGGTGCGCTGGCCGGTGTCGCCTCGCGTCCCGCCCCCAGCTGTTGCAGATAGACCAAAAAGGCCACCAGCAGGCCCAGGCTCAGCCCACCCAGCATCCACACCCAACCCGGCACACTTGGCTTGCTCTTGCGCGTGGTGGTGCGCTTGGCGTAGTCGCGACGAGAACGGGGCATGGCTTACATGCTCTCCGGAGCAGAGACACCCAGCAGGGCCAGGCCATTGGCCAGCACCTGACGGGTGGCATGGATCAGCGCCAGACGGGCATCGCGCAGCCCCACCTCGTCCACCAGGAACTGGTGGGCGTTGTAGTAGGTGTGAAAGTCGTTGGCCAGTTCGCGCAGGTAGTGGGCGATCTGGTGCGGCTCGTGGGTGAGCGCGGCCCCCTCGACCACCTCGGGAAAGCGCGACAGACTACGCAGCAGGTCGCTCTCATGCTGCTCGGCGAGCAGGTCGAGCTGGCGCAGACCGGCAGCCTGATCGTGGCTTAGCCCCTTCTCTTCCAGCTGACGCCACACGCTGCACACCCGCGCATGGGCGTACTGGATATAGAAAAGCGGATTGTCGTTAGACTCGGATTTGGCCAGGTCCAGATCAAAGTCCATGTGCTGTTCGCACTTGCGCATCACATAGAAGAAACGTGCCGCATCGTTGCCCACTTCATCGCGCAGTTCACGCAGGGTGACAAAGGAGCCGGAGCGGGTCGACATCTGCACCCGCTCGCCGCCCCGGTAGAGGATCGCAAACTGCACCAATAGCACATCCAGCTTGGCCGGGTCGTCACCCAGGGCCGACAGGGCCGC
>SLDE01000018.1 GCA_007125455.1 Ectothiorhodospiraceae bacterium | reverse complement strand
TTGGGATGAGGGGGGAGTGTCACCGAAGCCCGCCAACACTCAGCCTCGAACCAATAGCAAGCAAAGCCCCCTCATCCTCGGCCCTTCTCCCCCGGGGGAGAAGGGAGCAAGCAAAAGCCCCTCTCCCCAAGGTGCGAAGAGAGCGAAGAGGCCTGGCGTGTCGACATCGGCACCATCAAGGCCAACAACTACAGTTTGGACATCAAAAATCTGCGTCAATGCGGACGAAGGTCCCGGAGCTCCGGACGAACTGTTGGCTGAATATCAGCGCATGCAGCAGCAGGTGTTGACCATACAGCAAGCGCTGAAACAACAACGGCCCCAAGCCCTGGGAGGCTGAATAGCCTATGAGCTAAACGCCCATATCGATGAGCACGGAAAACGGCAATTTCCCAGCAGTTACGAGCGATTCGATGGCAAAGATGCCTAGCTCATCCTGCTGATAGATGGAACGAGTTTGCCAGAAAGTGCCCCGAGCCTGACGCAGTTCGCAGGTGCCCTCAAGGGTTCGCCAAGTTTCAGTGAAGCTCCGGTGATTATTCAAAGCAGAGTGAGGGGGGAAGCCACGATGGGAGAGTGCAGGCGCGGATTCGATTTATCGCTTTTTGTTGCAAGAGCGTTGCTGCCAGTACCAGGTTAGCAGCAGTGCTGGATAGTAAAGCAGCATCAGTGCGGTGCTGGCGATGAATAGCGGGATAAAGAAGGGATGTGCCCAACGCATGATCTCTTCCAGGAAGAGGTAACCGGGCAGGAGCACCAGCAGGGGGCCGAGGATGAGGATCGGCATGACTGCAGCACGTTTGCGTAGTAGCCAGGCGAGAAGGAATACCAGCACCAGGCCAAACAGTGGCAGAAAGGTTATCGGGTGGGGGAAGCTGTTATCCATCGAGATCACTCGGCTGTTGTGCGATAAGCCAGGCCTGCCCGCGTAGCCCTTGTTGCAGGTCGCCGCAGTCCCCCTCCTCCCGGTAGAGGCGTAGTCGCAGTGGGGCGAATAGTTGCGCCAGTTCGCCGGGGGCGAGCAGGTAGTCGGGATTGCTGGGGCCGCGCATGCCCGCTGGCCGTTTGCGGGTGAAGGTTTGATAAAATAGCAGTCCACCGGGGCGCAGGGCGTGTATCAGCGAGGGACACAGCGGGCGGTGTAAAAAGCGCGATACCACAATCACCGCAAAGCTTTCCGGCGCAGGCGGCGAGGCAATCACGTCGCGCTGTTGGGTATGGATAGTGAGCTGATGCTCTTGGGCGTCGCTGTCGAGCTGTTGCAGGGCCTGTGCTGAACTATCCCAGGCGTGGCTCTCCAGACCGTGGCTGGCGAGCAGGATTGCATTGCCGCCACGCCCGCAGGCCAGGTCCAAGGCGCGACCTTGGGCGGGTAGCAGGTGCTTGAATTCCTGCAGCAACTGGCAGGCTTGTGGTGATTCGCTGCTGTGGTGCAGGTAGTGGCTGTCCCACTTGTTGTTGTGGTTTGGCTCGCGATGGGCTGACATGGATGATGGACGGGCCTAATTGCGCCAGAAGGCCGGGGTGAGCAGGACCAGCAGGGTGAAGATCTCCAGGCGACCGAGCAGCATGGCGAAGATCAGCACCCACTTGGCAACGTCGGAGATGCTGGCATAGTTTAGCGCTACCTCGCCCAGGCCTGGGCCGAGGTTATTCATGGTAGCTGCCACGGCGGAGAAGGCGGTGATCTGATCCAGTCCAGTCATCATCAGCACCAGCAACAGGATGGCGAAGATCGCCACATAGGTGGCGAAGAATCCCCACACCGCCTCAATTACCCGCTCTGGCATCGGCTTGCCGCCCACCTTGATGGGGATCACCGCATTGGGGTGGACCAGACGGACGATCTCGCGGGTGCCCTGCTTGAACAGCAGCAGGAAGCGGATCACCTTCATCCCGCCACCGGTAGAGCCTGCACAGCCGCCGATAAAGCTGACAAACAGCAGCATTACCGGAAGAAAGCTGGGCCAACTGGCGTAGTCACTGGTGGTAAAGCCGGTGGTGGTGCCGATGGAGACCACCTGAAAGACCCCGTGTAGCGCTGCGCTGCCAAGATCACTGAAGGTGGCGGTCATGTGGAGATAGAGCACGGTAATCCCTGCCACAGTGGCCAGTATGGTCAGGTAGGTGCGAAACTCGGCATCGTGGCGGTAGGGCGCAGCGCTAAGGCGTCGTAAGGCAATGAAGTGCAGTGCGAAGTTGGTGCCCGCAAGCAACATGAAGACGATGGCGATCATCTCGATCAGCGGTTGGTCGATGAAGTAGCCCATGCTGGCGTCGTGGGTGGAGAAGCCGCCGATGGCTACGGTGGAGAAGCTGTGGCCAATGGCGTCGAAGGGGGTCATTCCGGCGGCCCAGTAGGCCAGTGCACAGGCGACGGTGAGGCCTAGATAGATATACCAAAGCGCTTTGGCGGTCTCGGTTATGCGGGGGGTGAGCTTGTTTTCCTTCATTGGGCCCGGGGTTTCTGCGCGATAGAGCTGCATCCCCCCGATCCCCAGCATCGGCAGGATCGCCACGGCCAGGACGATGATCCCCATGCCGCCCAGCCATTGCAGTTGCTGGCGGTAATAGAGCAGCGACTTGGGCAGGGTATCTAGCCCGGTGATCACGGTGGCGCCGGTGGTGGTCAGCCCGGAGAAGGATTCGAACATCGCATCGGGCAGGGATAGGTTGGGTTCGGCACCGATCATGAAAGGTAGCGAACCAAAGGACCCAAGCACTACCCAGAACATCACTACTACCATAAAGCCGTCGCGCAGGCGCAGATCGCGGCGGTTGTTGCGTACCGGCAGCCAGATCAGCAGGCCTGTGCCCAGGGTGAGGGCGAAGCCGAACAGGAAGGAGATGTAGAAACCGTCGCTATAGAATAGCGAGACCAGTACGGGCGGTAACATGGTGATGCTAAACAGCATCAACAGCAGGCCCAGGATGCGTTGGATGGCGGCCAGTTGCATGGTGATTAGAGGAAGGTAACGGCGACCTGGAACAGTCGCTCGACTTCGGGAATGCGTTTCTTGTCGACCACGAACAACAGCACATGGTCTTCCGCTTCGATCACCGTGTCGTGATGGGCGATCAATACCTCGTCACCCCGCACGATGGCACCGATGGTGGTGCCGTCCGGCAGCTTGATGTCTTCAATGGCGCGCCCGACCACCTTGGAGGAGTATTGATCGCCATGGGCAACGGCCTCGATCGCCTCGGCGGCACCACGGCGCAGTGAATGCACCATCACTACGTCGCCGCGTCGTACATGGGCGAGCAGGCTGCCGATGGTGGCCTGGGGTGGCGAGATGGCGATATCGATGTCGCCGCTTTCGACCAGATCTACATAGGCGGCGCGGTTGATCAGTGCCATGACCTTGCGTGCGCCGAGGCGCTTGGCGAGCATGGCGGAGAGGATATTGGCCTCATCGTCGTTGGTCAGCGCACAGAAGACATCGGTGTCTTCAATATTCTCTTCCAGCAACAGCTCCTCGTCGGCGGCATCGCCCTGCAATACGATAGTGCGGTTGAGCTCTTCCGAAATGGATTTGGTGCGTGCGGCGTTGTGATCGATGAGCTTGACCTGGTAGTCGTTTTCCAGCGCCTTGGCCAGGCGCTGGCCGATGTTGCCGCCTCCGGCGATGATCACCCGTTTGATGGGTTTTTCCAGCTTGCGCAGCTCGCTCATGACCGCGCGGATATCCTTCTTGGCGGCGAGGAAGAAGACCTCATCATCGGCCTCGATAACGGTGTGTCCCTCGGGGTGCAGGGCGCGCCCTCGGCGGTAGATCGCCGCCACCCGGCTTTGTACACCGGGGATGTGATCTCGCAGGGTGCGCAACTCATGGCCCACCAGGGGGCCGCCGTAGTAGGCGCGTACCGCAACCAATTGCACCCGCCCGGCGGAAAAGTCCAGCACCTGCAACGCGCCGGGATGTTGGATCAGGCGGTGGATATAGTCGGTAACCAGCTGCTCGGGGCTGATCATCACGTCGATGGGCAGGGCATCCTGGGAGAAGAGCTGGGGGTAGAGCAAATACTCCTGGGCACGCACCCGGGCGATCTTGGTAGGGGTGTGAAACAGGGTGTAAGCGATCTGGCAGGCGACCATATTGGTCTCATCGCTGTTGGTGACGGCGATGATCATGTCGGCGTCTTCTACCCCGGCACGTAACAGCACATCCGGGTGCGAGGCCTGGCCGGACACGGTGCGCAGATCCAGGCGATCCTGCAAGCCCTGCAGGCGTTCACCATCGGTATCGACCACGGTGATATCGTTTGCTTCATTGGCCAAGTGGTCTGCCAGCGAAGAGCCGACTTGTCCGGCACCGAGTATGATGATCTTCATGGGCTGTCTTGCCACTGAAAGGGTGGGCTATTCTAACGCGAAGCCAGCGATGAATGCACGGATAGTGAACCAATGCGCCCCCTGCCCTACGTCACTTGTGAAAGAGGGCGTTCTGCGAGCCGCTGCGTTGTTCTGGCATATCAAGGCTTCCCATTTCGCTCGTTGCGTTGCCAGCACTTCGAGTGGGCGCGTAGTTCCTCGCCGGTTAAGCAAACTCCTTGGCGTCGATCCCCAGGCCGCGCAGCTTGCGATAGAGGTGGGTGCGCTCGACCCCGGCGTGCTGGGCCACCTTGTGTACACTGCCTTCGTAGCGGCGCAGCAGGTGGCTGAAATAGTCGTACTCAAAGCGCTCGCGAGCCTGGCGCAGTGGCAACTCGTAGGCGGCCGAGGCGTCCACGTGGGTCTGGCGCGGTTGCTGGGCAAGGCTTTCCTCTACCTCACCGATATCGATCTGGTGGGATTGGCCCAGTATCAGCAGGCGTTGCACCAGGTTCTTGAGTTCCCGCACGTTTCCCGGCCAGTCATGCTGGCGTAGGCGGTTTAGCGCGGCCGTGGTGAAGCTGCGATAGGGCAGTTTTTCGGTCTCTACGTAGTAGTCGCAGTAGAAACTCACCAGATCGAGTACGTCTTCGTTGTGTTCGCGCAGGGGAGGAAGCGCTAGGTTGAGTACGTTGAGCTGGTAGTAGAGGGTATCGTTGAACTGCCCACGGGCAACCATCTGCTCCAGCGGCATGCGGGTCGCGGCGATGATGCGTGGCAGTGGCTCTTGTGCGCGCAACTTTTCCACCAGTTGCAGTTGGCAGCCCTGCTCCAGCTCGGCGATATCGTCCAGATAAAGGGTTCCCCCCAGCGCCTGGGTGAGGGATCCGGGGGTATCTTCCTCGCCAAACAGCTGGGCGTATTGCTCCGCGCCCTCAGCGGAAAGAGCCAGTTGGATAAAGGGTCCGTGCTGACGGGCGCTGTGGTGGTGGATGTAGCGGGCAAAGAGCTTGCGGCCATTGCCGGCCTCCCCGCTGATCAGTAAGGGGGTGTCGTGTTGGGCGATCTGCTGTGCGTGTTGACGCAATTTCTGCATCCCGGGGCTGCGCCCGATGGGCTCGTCCAGCGGTTGCACCGCCTGGCGCAGGCCGAGGTTTTCCTGTTGCAGTTTGTGGTGTTCGAGGGCGTGCTCCACGGTGAGCAGCAGCTTGGCGAGGGAGAGGGGCTTTTCGATGTAGTCGTAGGCACCGAGTCGGGTCGCCTCCACCGCTGTCTCCACCGTGCCGTGGCCGGACATAATGATCACCGGCTGGTTGAGTGGTTCGTGCTTGTTCCACTCCTTGAGCAGGGTGATGCCGTCTACATCGGGCATCCAGATATCGAGGAGGATCAGATCCGGGCGCTGTTGACGACGTGATTGACGGGCTGCGCTGGCGTCTTCGGCGATGGCGACGGAATAGCCTTCGTCTTCAAGGATCTCCTGCAGCAGGCGACGGATATCCGGTTCGTCATCGACCACCAGGATGTGTGGGGCGTGGCTCATGGTTGATCCGATTGGCTGGGGTTATTCGGGTCGGCGGTGTGGCCGGATTGCTCACCGATAGGCAGGCGCAGACCAAGTTCGGCACCGCCCTGCGGATGGTTGGCTGCCCACAGGATACCACCGTGCTCCTCGACAATCTTCTTGGCGATGGCCAGGCCAAGCCCGGTGCCCTTGGGTTTGTTGCTGATATAGGGTTCAAATACCTGGCCGAGCAGCTTTTCGGGAAAGCCTGGGCCATCGTCATGAAAGCGTAATTCGATAAAGCGGCAGGCGCTGTCGGCCGCGCAGGCGGCATGGATCTTCAGGGTGACCGTGCCGCGTTGTGCCGCCTCCAGGCTGTTTTTGATCAGGTTATGCAGCAGCTGACGCATCCGCCCCTCATCGGCCTGCAGCACGGGCATGTCGGACTGTAGCTCCAGCACCACCTGGAGGCGCGGGTCGCCCTGGTAGAGCTCCAGTACCTCCTGCAGCAAGACGGACAGATCGAGTGCCTGCAGCTGGATCTGCGGGGGGCGGGCGTAGTCGGAGAAGGCGCGTACCATTTCCTTCATGCTTTCCACCTGTTGCACGATGGTGTGGGTGGCGCGATCCAGCACTTCGGCATCATCCTTTGGCAGGGTGCCGAGGTATTTGTGGCGCAGGCGTTCGGCCGAAAGCTGGATCGGGGTGAGGGGGTTTTTGATCTCATGGGCCAGACGCCGTGCTACCTCGCCCCAGGCCGCATCGCGCTGGGCCTGTAGCAGGGTGGTCACGTCGTCAAAGACGATCACATGGCCGTGCTGTTGTGACTCCCCGCCGTGCAGCGGGGAGCCACGGCAGATCAGGATTTGGCGACCGTTGGGGCCAAACAGCACCACTTCCGCCTGCCAGTGGTCCGCCTGTTCCAGCTGGCCTTCGATGGTCTCCAGCAGGGGAAGCAGGGGTGGATGCTGTTCGCCAACATCTGCCAGGGGGCTTTCGGCCAGGGTGGATAGCTCCACACCGAGGATCTGGGTGGCGGCGGCGTTGGCGGTACGCAGGTGCGCATGTTCATCCAGGGTGATGACCCCGGAGGAGAGGCAGGCCAGTACCGCCTCGACATAGGCGCGCTGCTGCTCGGCCAATAGCTGGCTCTGCTGTGCATCGCTACGGGCGCGGGCGATGCGCCGGGTCATGTCGTTAAAGGAGACCACCAGAAAGCCCAGTTCGTCGTGGCTGGGCATCGGCAGGCGCATATCGTAGTTGCCTTCGGCCACCGCGCGTGTCCCCTCTACCAGATCGCTGATCGGGGCGGTCAGGCGGCGGGCGGAGAAGAAGGCCGCCCAAATGGCGGTGAGCATACTCAGCATCAGCACCAGGGACAGGGTGACGGTGAAGCTGTATTTGAGTGGTTGGCGCAAAAAACCCAGTTCGCTGTATTGGTTGTAGGCCTGTTGTACGTTGTTGGCCAGGTCGTCGAGGCGTTCCGGCACACTGTAGAGTGCATGTAGCAGGCGCGGCTCGCCTAGCGGTGCGGGGTTGGGTACCTGCATCACGATGCGCATATGGATGCCGCCGTGCTGACGCAGTGGCTCGACCCCTACATAGTCGATACCGCTGCGTAGCTGTTGCAGGATGGCGCTATTGGGCAGGGTGGGGATGATCATCGAGGGATCGACACTGCTGCTGCCCAGCACCCGCCCACCACCGCTTAGCAGGGTCAGCTCCACCGCCTCGCTCTCGCTGCGCAGTTCGTGCAGCCGTAGCGTGGCTGAACTATCCGACTCCCGCGCGAGGATCTCTACCTGTTGGCGGGTTTGACGTACCAATTCGCGCAGACGGCTATCCAGGGCGCTACGCCCCAGCTCCAGAGAGTCTTCCAGCGCGCTTTCGATCTTGAGGTCGAACCAGCTGTCGATGCCGCGGTGGATGAACTGTACCGAAAAGTAGTAAAGGATGGAGATCGGCGCGACCGCCAGGATGATAAAGATCACCAGGAGCTTGACGGTGAGCCGGGAGCCGACCACGTGTTGGCGATACTGTCTGACCAGGCGAAACAGGTTGCGTCCGATCAGCCCCAGCAGGATCAGCATGGCCAGCACATTGATCGCCAAAATCCAGGAATAGAGCTTGCCGAACAATACTGAGTGCTGGGTGGCAGCACTCATCAGGTAGAGTGAGCTGAGGATCAGGATCAGTAACAGCACCACCGGCCAGGGGCCGTTGGTGAGTCGCTTTAGGGTGTGAAGGGCCATTGGTACCAGTCGCTCTTCAGCTGTCGCCAGGCCGGGGTGGTGTAGGCGATGGGACGCAGCGGCTGTGGCAGTGCCTCAATATTGAGCCGCGCCTGCATGCGCAGCAGAAACTCTTCCTCCGGTGCCAGTAGCTGCTTGTCGATGAGCGGGAAGTCGCGCAGGCGCCCCAGCGCACTCAGGGCAACACCACGGCTATGGTAAGAGTGCAAGGCACCGCTGTTGAGGTTTTGTACCACATATTGCTCGGAGAGGGCGTGGTAGTGCAGGCGCAGTTCCTGCTGCAGGCTGGCCATGCCCACATTCCACAGCCATCGGCGTGGGCGTTCGATCTGGATATCGATCATGATGGTCAGGGGCACGCCATTGTGCAAGGCATCCAGGGCCTCGTCAGAAAAGCCATAATAGATGTCGGCATCGAGCAGGTAGACACCCTCATGCAGGTGCAGGTCGACATTGCTGATATGAAAGCTCGCCGCCGCCACCGGCTGGGCGAACAGCAGCATCAGCCCCAGCCACCCGTAGCGGAGCCATTGCTTACTGTTTGCGAATGCAGGCGTAGTAAAAACCATCCATCCCATCCTGATTTGGTAGGATTTGCCGACCAATTGCCGCCGCCTGGCCCCAGGCGGCATCGATCACCTGCTCCTGCGCATCACTGTGGCGTGCGAGGAATGATGCCAGTTGTTGGTGGTTTTCTTCCGGCAGGACCGAGCAGGTGGCGTACAGCAGCATACCCCCCGGCGCCAGCAGAGGCCAGAGCGCATCGAGGATCGTCGCCTGCAGGGTGACCAGCGTCGCAATATCCCCTGCGCGGCGCAGTGACTTGATGTCCGGGTGGCGGCGGATCACCCCGCTGGCGCTGCAAGGGGCATCCAGCAGGATCCGCTCGAATGGCTTGCCATCCCACCATGCCGAGGGGGTGGCCGCATCGGCGCTGAGCAGGGTGGCCGACAGCCCCAGGCGTGCCAGGTTTTGTGCCACTCGCGCCAGGCGCTGTTCATCCACATCCAGTGCCACGACCTCTGCCGGGTCACTGCATTCCAGGATGTGGCCGGTCTTGCCGCCGGGGGCGGCGCAGGCGTCCAGCACCCGCATCCCCGCCTCGGTGGCCAGCAGTGTGGCGGCCAGCTGCGCCGCCGCGTCCTGGACGGAGGCCCGTCCGCTGGCAAAGCCCGGCAGCTGTTCGATGCCTTGGGGGCGTGCCAGGGTCAGCCCATCGGGGGCGTGTGGTGTCGCTGTGGCGGCGATCCCCTGCTGTTGTAGTTGCTGGAGGTAGTCGTCACGGCTGGCCTGGCGACGGTTGACCCGCAGCGTCATCGGCGGGCGCTGGTTATTGGCCTGTACGATGGCCTCCCAGTCCTTGGGCCAGGCCCGTTGCAGCAATTGAAGAAGCCAGGCCGGATGGGCGCTGTGGGCGACCGGATCCTTCGCCAGGGCGCTCTCCCAGGCGGATTGCTCCCGTTGATAACGGCGCAGCAGGGCGTTGATCAGCCCCCGCGCCCAGGGTTTGTTGAGGGTGGTGGTCACTGCCACGGTTTCGGAGACGATGGCGTGAGGGGGGATCTGCATAAAACCTAGCTGGTAGAGGCCAAGTAGGGCCAATAGGTGAACATCCTGATCCTTGGCCTTGAGCGGCTTGTCGAGCAGTTGCCCCAGCAGCCATTCCA
The DNA here is from genome assembly GCA_007125455.1 of Ectothiorhodospiraceae bacterium. Taxonomy (GTDB): domain Bacteria; phylum Pseudomonadota; class Gammaproteobacteria; order Thiohalomonadales; family Thiohalomonadaceae; genus SLDE01. The sequence continues at coordinate 30,573 of SLDE01000018.1, read as the reverse complement.
GCCGTGGCAGCCAGCGCAGGGTACCGTAACAGAGCTCCTGGGTCAGGGCGCGCCGTTCCAGTGCCAAGCCTTCCAGCGCCTCGGGCAATTGCGCCGAGAGGGATTGCCCTTGGGCCAGCACCTGCTGCAGGATGCCGACCGCTACGGCGCGGGGATTGTTGCTGACCTTGTTCTTTTGCTTAGCCACCCAGCACCATCCCTTGCAGGGGGTGGGCATTGACGAATTCGGCGGCGGACAGTGGTTTGCCCCCCGGCAGTTGCAGGCGCTCGATACGCAACAGCCCGGTGCCGCAGCAGACCAACACCCCCTGTTTGTCGGCTCGGATCACCTCGCCCGGCACCCCGCTGCCCTCCTCCTCCAGGGCGCTGGCCTGCCAGATGCGCAGGACCTTGTCATCCAGTGGGGTCTGGGCCACCGGCCAGGGGTTGAAGGCCATGATGCGCCGCGCCAGCTGGGCGGCGGGCAGGGACCAGTCCAGCAGCGCCTCGCTCTTGTGCAGCTTCTTGGCGTAGCAGGCCCGGCCCTCGTCTTGGCCTTCGGCCTGGATACTGCCCTGTTGTAGCCCTGTCAGGGTGTGCAGCAGTGCCTGCGCGCCGAGTTCGGCGAGGCGATCATGCAGGGTGGCGGTGGTGTCGTCGGGGTGGATGGGGGTGCTGACCTTGTAGAGCATGTCGCCGGTATCCAGGCCCACATCCATTTGCATGATGGTCACCCCGGTCTCGGCATCACCCGCCTCGATGGCGCGCTGGATCGGTGCTGCCCCGCGCCAGCGCGGCAGCAAGGAGGCGTGGATATTGAGACAGCCCATCGGTGGGGTATCCAATACCGCGGCGGGCAGCAGCAGACCATAGGCGGCGACAACCATCACATCCGCCCCAAAGGCGGCCAGGCGAGCCTGTTCCTCTTCCCCCTTGAGGGAAAGGGGCTGGAGTACCTCAATGTCATGTTGCTGCGCCAGCTGCTTGACTGGGCTGGCGGTGAGTTTGCGCCCGCGCCCGGCCGGGCGATCCGGTTGGGTATAGACCGCACAGACCTGGTGGGGTGAACCCAGCAGGGCCTGCAGGGCGGTGGCGGCAAACTCCGGGGTGCCGGCGTAGATGATCTTCAGGGCTTGGCTCATGGGCTTGTCTTGTCTTTTGGCTAGTTCAGACGCATCGCAGGGAACACCGTGTCGATGTGGCGCATGGCGGGTGAGCCGAGTTGGCTGTCCCGGAATCCATGCGCTCTGCGGTGAGTGAGTGTTTACATTGTTTGGCGACGCTGCTTTTCCAGCTTCTTGCGGATGCGTGACTGCTTCAGCTTGGAGAGATAGTCAACAAACAGCTTGCCGTCCAGGTGGTCGATCTCGTGCTGGATGCAGACCGCGAGCAGATCATCGGCCTCCATCTCGAAGCTTGCGCCGTGGCGATCGAGGGCGCGCACCTTGATGCGCTCGGCCCGCTCCACCCGCTCGTAGACACCGGGCACCGACAGGCAGCCCTCGTCCATCTGTTCCACCCCGTCCTTTTCGAGGATCTCGGGGTTGATGAAAACCAGCGGCTGGCTTTTATCCTCCGAAACATCGACTACAATCAGGCGAATGTGATGGTCCACTTGGGTGGCGGCCAAGCCGATGCCTGGGGCATCGTACATGGTCTCGAACATATCGTCGATCAGCGAGCGCAAGGCATCGTCGACCTGTTCGATCGGGCGTGCCTGGGTGCGTAAACGTTCATCCGGGTAGTGCAAAATTGTGAGGTGTGCCATGTTAATTCCGTAAAAAGCTATAGTAAAAAGGCAGCTTTTGTTGCTAAAGTAATGATCATACTCAAATTAAGTATACCGTACCTCTATGAGGACGGGGGAAACTTCGCTAGACTCTACAGAGTTTGATGAGAAAAGGGATGCCCATGGTCACCAAATTTCGCTCTACCCTGCAACTGTCCGGTGCTGCCGCGACCCTGTTACTGCTGTCTGCCTGTGCGAGCAGCCCGCCACCGCAGGAGGTAGCTGAGGAGCCAACACCACCGCCAGCGGCCCCTGCTGCGGAAGCCCCAGCAGCCCCCGCACCCACGGTTGAGGTTCGCCGGGACTACCCCGAGAGCTACACCGTCGTGCGAGGTGACACCCTATGGGATATCTCGGCGCGCTTCCTTAAGAACCCATGGATGTGGCCGCAGGTCTGGCATGGCAATCCGCAGGTTGAAAATCCCCATCTCATCTATCCTGGGGACGTGCTGCGGCTGTATTTTATCGATGGCAAGCCGGTAATGCGAGTCGAGCGCCCCTATTTACCCGACGAGATGGCCGGGCGTGAGTACCGCACTGAGCGGATGTCACCGCGCATTCGCGAACAACCCCTCGATGCGGCGATCAGTGCCATCGACCTGGACACCATTCGTCCCTTCCTCAGTCGCCCGCGGGTGAGCACCGATGCCGAGCTCAGTGCCGCTCCCTACATCATGGCCCACGATGACAACCGCCTGATCTCAGGCTCCGGTTTCCGCGTCTTTGCCCGTGGGATCGATGAAGATAACATGCACGGCGACTACGTCATTGTGCGTCGTGGTGAGCGCTATATCGACCCGCTCACCGGTGAGGATCTGGGTTTTGAGGCCATGCATGTGGGCGATGCCCGCCTGTTGGAACATGGTGATCCCTCTACCCTGCGGGTAAGCTCATCCACCCGTGAGGTACTTAACGGCGACCGCCTGTTGCCCAGAGGGGACGAGCGTTTCCAGCATCGCTACCTGCCGCGCTCACCGAGTGAGCCGGTCGAGGGGCAGATCCTGTCAGTATTCGACAGCCTGGCGAAGATCGGCCAGCATCGTGTGGTGGCTTTGAATATGGGCCAGCGCGAGGGTATTGAGCCTGGGCATGTCCTGGCGGTCTACCAGCAAGGTGCGAGCGTACGTGACAATATCGCCAACGAGACCGTGCAGCTGCCCGAAGAGCGTGCCGGGGTGGTGATGGTCTTTCGCAGCTTCGAGCGGGTCAGCTATGCCCTGGTGATGCAAACCACCAAGCCGCTGGCGCTGCACGATAAGGTTGTTAACCCCTGATAGCGCCCCTGGCGCAAGGATGCGCAAGGCAACCATGAACAGAGAGCAAACCCTGCGTTATTGGCTGGCCCTACATCGCATCCGTGGTGTGGGGCCAGTGCAGTTTGCACGGCTGATAAACGAGGCAGGTTCGATCCAGTCCCTGTTTCATGCCCCCCCTGCTACCCTATCCCCTGCGCTGCACGAGGCCCTGCGCCAACCCGACTGGGCAGCGGTGGATCAGGATCTGGCCTGGTTGGCGCAGCCGGATTGCCACATTCTGATGCTGGGTGAATCCGCTTACCCGCCCCGTCTGGCCGAGTTACACGATGCCCCGCCGCTGTTGTTCGTCCGTGGCGATCCTGCGCGGCTGCACGAGTTACAATTGGCGATGGTGGGTAGTCGCAACCCCAGCCGGATCGGGGTCGAGACGGCGCGGGATTTTGCCGCCCACCTGGCGGCCAGTGGGATGGTGATCACCAGCGGGCTGGCAATGGGGATCGATGCGGCCAGTCACCAGGGGGCGATAGAGGGCGGTGGTCAGACCATTGCGGTGTTCGCCACCGGGTTGGATCGGGTCTACCCGGCCAAAAATCGCCAGCTGGCCCACCGTATTGTCGCCGAGGGTGGGGTACTAGTGGCCGAGGTGCCGCCGGGCACCGCGCCCAGCCAGGGTAACTTTCCGCGCCGCAACCGCATCATCAGCGGTCTGTCGCTGGGGACTCTGGTGGTCGAGGCGGCGCTGCGCAGCGGCTCGCTGATCACCGCACGGATGGCCGCTGAACAGGGGCGCGAGGTCTTTGCCATCCCCGGCTCGATCCATAACCCGCTGGCGCGGGGTTGTCATCGCCTGATCCGCGATGGTGCCAAGCTGGTGGAGACCGCCAGCGACATCATCGAGGAGTTGGCCCCGCAGCTGCACGCCGCCCTGGCCAGTGAGGGCAAGCACCGCCCCGAAAACGCGACGCAGGCGGCAGACGACGCACTGGATGAATCACAGCAGCGACTGATGGATAGCCTCGGAGACGGCCCCAGCTCGGTGGATCAATTGGTGACCCGGAGTGGATTGACGGCAGAGGCGGTTTCCTCCATGCTGTTAATATTGGAGTTACAAGGTAAGGTTGTCTCCGCCCCCGGTGGTTACAGCCGTGCAGGTAAGCGAAGCACCTGAATGACCGCCAAGTGCGGCAGAGCAACTTGGGTTAATGATGAGATGTGTGCGGTCAGCCGCCTGGGTGCCATATGAAGCAAGATGTATTTGAAGTGCTGATCTACCTGTTCGAAAATTACATGTACGAAGAGGAAGATCGTGAGCATGACCGCGAATCACTGCAACAGGAGTTGCATGCGGCGGGCTTCCACCTGCATGAGATAGAGAAGGCCTTTGACTGGCTGGATGGTCTGGGCGTGAGCGATGAAGGGCTGTCGCGGCCCGGTGGCAGCAGCTTTCGTATCTTCAGCGCCGATGAGGCACTCAAGCTCGATACCGAAAGCCGTGGCTTTCTGCTCTTCCTGGAGCAGATGGGGGTGCTGGACCACGCCACTCGCGAGATGGTGATCGAGCGGGTGATGGCGCTGGAGAGCGACGAGGTCGAACTGGACCAACTCAAATGGGTCGTATTGATGGTGTTGTTCAACCTGCCTGGGCAGGAGGCGTCGGTGGCCTGGATGGAAGATCTGGTGCTCGACGAGATGCCAGCCCAGTTGCACTGAGTAACACACACTAATCGCTGTAATGCCCGCCTGACGCGGGCATTTTTATATTGAAGACGGAAAACCATGACGAAACATCTGGTAATCGTGGAGTCGCCTGCCAAGGCGAAGACCATCAAGAAATATCTCGGCAAGGACTTTGAGGTACTGGCCTCCTATGGCCATGTGCGCGACCTGCTGCCGAAGGAAGGGGCGGTCGATCCGGGCAACGATTTTGCCATGAAGTATCAGGTGATCGATCGCAACAGCAAACATGTCGATGCCATCGCCAAGGCATTGAGGCAGGCCGACAGCCTGATGCTCGCCACTGACCCGGACCGCGAAGGCGAGGCCATCTCCTGGCACCTGCTGGAGATCCTTAAGGCCAAAAAGCTGATCAAGGATAAGCCCGTAAGCCGGGTGGTCTTCCATGAGATCACCAAGCGTGCGGTGCGCGAAGCGGTGGATAATGCACGTGAGTTGTCGATGGACCTGGTCAATGCCCAGCAGGCCCGACGCGCCCTCGATTATCTGGTGGGCTTTAACCTCTCCCCGCTGCTGTGGAAAAAGATCCGCCGCGGCCTCTCCGCCGGGCGCGTGCAGAGTCCGGCCCTGCGCCTGATCGTCGAGCGCGAGGAAGAGATCGAGCGCTTCGAGCCACGCGAATACTGGAGCGTGGAGGCCGACACCAGCTGCAAGGGCCAGAACTTCAGCGCCAAACTGATCCGCTTCGCCGGGGAGAAGGTCGAGCAGTTCACCATCAACAACAGTGCACGCGCCGACGAGGTTGAATCTGCCCTGCTCAAGTCCGCCGAGGGCAAGCTGACCGTCGCCAAGGTCAGCAAAAAGCAACGCAAGCGCAACCCGGCTGCCCCGTTTACCACGTCCACCCTGCAGCAGGAGGCCTCGCGCAAGATCGGCTTCACCGCCCAGCGCACCATGCGCACCGCCCAGCAGCTCTACGAGGGGATCGACATCGGCGGTGAGACCGTGGGTCTGATCAGCTATATGCGTACCGACTCGGTCAACCTCGCCAACGACGCGCTGGATGAGATCCGCGAGTTTATCGGTCAGCGCTACGGCAAGGACAATATCCCCCCCGAACCGCGCATGTTCAAGACCAAGTCCAAAAATGCCCAGGAGGCCCATGAGGCGATCCGCCCCACCTCGGCGATGCGTGTCCCCGAATCGCTACAGGGCCACCTCTCCAAGGACCAGTTTCGCCTCTACGAACTGATCTGGAAACGTACCATCGCCTGTCAGATGGTGCATGCCACCCTCGATACCGTCGCGGTGGACCTGCACGCCGGTAGCGAGGAGCATGTGTTCCGCGCCAATGGCTCGACCATCGTCAACCCCGGCTTCATGGCGGTCTACCAAGAGAGCGTGGACGACGCCAAAGAGAAGAACGACGACAACAAACTGCTCCCCAAGATGCTGGAGGGGGAGCGTGTCGATCTGATCGCAATACGCCCGGAGCAACACTTTACCGAGCCGCCGCCACGCTTCTCCGAGGCCAGCCTGGTCAAGACCCTGGAAGAGTACGGGATCGGTCGCCCCTCCACATACGCCAGCATCATCTCCACCCTGCAGCAGCGTGAGTATGTGGAAATGGACAAGCGCCGCTTTATCCCCACCGATGTGGGCCGGGTGGTCAACCGCTTCCTCACCGAACACTTTACCCGCTACGTGGACTACGACTTCACCGCCAAGCTGGAAGATGAGCTCGATGCGGTCTCCCGTGGTGAGGAGGAATGGGTGCCGCTGATGAAGAAATTCTGGCAGCCCTTCAAGGACCTGGTCGACGAAAAAGAGACCAGTGTCTCGCGCAAGGATGTCACCCAAGAGGCGATGGATGAAGACTGTCCCCAGTGTGGCAAGCCGCTGGCGACCCGCCTGGGCCGCCGTGGGCGCTTTGTCGGCTGCACCGGCTATCCCGACTGCGACTACACCCGCAACCTCGGTGATGACAAAGACACCAAAAGCGAGCCGGAAGTGGTCGAAGGGCGCAGTTGCCCTAAGTGCGACTCCCCGCTGTGGATCCGCGAAGGGCGTTATGGCAAATTTATCGGTTGCAGCAGCTACCCCAACTGCAAACATATCGAGCCACTAGAGCAGCCCGAGGATACCGGGGTGGCCTGCCCGGTGTGCAAGAAGGGTACGATGCTGCGGCGCAAATCCCGCCGTGGCAAGATCTTCTTCTCCTGCTCCACCTACCCCGACTGCGACTACGCGGTGTGGAACGAGCCGCTGGACGAGCCCTGCCCCGATTGTGAGTGGCCGATCCTCACCGTCAAGACCACCAAGCGCAAGGGCAAAGAGAAGGTCTGCCCGCAAAAGGAGTGCGGCTACGCCGAGCCCTGCGAAGACGACGAGGAATAACGGGATAGCCGCAGATGACACAGCGGGCACCGAGGATACGGCGCGTACCGGGATCATCCCAAGGGTATGACCGGGTTGTCAGCAAGGGCCTGGTCAATGGGCAGCGTTGCTTTTCTCCCTGCCCTCGGTGTGCACGGTGGCAGGAATCATCATCATGACAACAACCATCCCCCACGCCTTCCAGATCCGCCGCGCGGTGCGTGTGCTACGCCGCGGAGGGGTGATCGCCTACCCCACCGAGGCGGTCTATGGCCTGGGCTGTGATCCCCTCGATGCCGGGGCGGTACAGCGCATCCTGACCCTGAAACAGCGCCCCTGGCAAAAGGGATTGATCCTCATCGCCAGTGCCCAACAGCAACTGACACCTTTCATACAGCCACTCAGCACCGAAATACAGGCACAACTTGAGCAAAGCTGGCCCGGCCCGGTCACCTGGCTGCTGCCCGCCCGTCCCGAGGTGCCAAACTGGCTGCGCGGCACGCACGACAGCATCGCGGTGCGTGTCACCGACCATCCCGGCAGCCGTGCCCTGTGCGAGGCCTTTGGTGGTGCCATCGTATCCACCAGTGCCAACCCCGCCACCCTACCCCCGGCGCGCAACCCGCTCAAGGTACGCAGTTATTTTGGCAACGCCCCCGTAATGATCCTCCACGGCCCGTTGGGTGGACGAGCGCAGCCCAGCGAGATCCGTGACGGGCGTAGCGGCAGACTGGTGCGTGCGGGATAGGCGCTAATCGGTTCGGATTCAATGGCAATCACAGGGAGGCCGGTAGCGCGATGGTAAGGGGGTTATATCCACGGGCGTTGTGGTGGTGCCTAACGCTCTCGCTGCCGCTGAGTGCCACGGCAGAACCGATCTTTCATCTGTGTGCGCACAATGTTGACGCATGGCAGCAGCAACAGGGGCAGCTTTATATCCGGCTTTCAGCGGAAGGGCGCGAGGAGTTGGCGGATATCACCGGTGAGCGCCTGAAGATCCATGTCGGCGAGATGGCGCTGGACCATGCGTTCATCCATACACCCATCGAATCAGGACAGCTCGTGCTGAGCTGGCCGTATCGTCATCGCATGCAAAGCCTTCCGGACAGCCCTTGCGGTTCACCACGGTGATGCCCGTGCCAGGGGCTATGACGGGTGTGGTAGTGTATGCGCAAATAACCTAGTGGTGGAGTAAACCATGAGCGCACTACCCGAGAATGCCGTGGCCCAGGTCAAGGCGTGGTTGCTTGGCCTGCAACAGCAGATCGTCGATGGCCTGGAGCAGGAGGACGGTGGCCGTTTTATCCGTGATGAGTGGCAGCGCCCGGATGGTGAGGGCCTGGCGGGCGGGGGCATTGTGCGTCTGCTCAGTGAGGGCGAGGTATTCGAGCAGGCGGGGGTGAATTTCTCCCATGTACAGGGCGCGAGTATGCCCGTATCGGCCACCGCCCATCGCCCGGAGCTGGCCGGGCGGGCCTTTCAGGCACTGGGGGTATCGCTGGTGATCCACCCGCGTAACCCCTATGTGCCCACCTCCCATGCCAATGTGCGTTTCTTCATTGCCGAAAAGGCGGGCGAGGCACCGATCTGGTGGTTTGGTGGTGGCTTTGATCTGACCCCCTACTACCCCTTCCACGGGGATGTGGTCGAGTGGCACCGAATGGCCAGTAAGGCCTGTGCGCCCTTTGGCGAGGAGGTCTACCCGAAATACAAGGCATGGTGTGATGAGTATTTCTATCTGAAACACCGCCAGGAAACCCGTGGTATCGGCGGGCTGTTTTTCGATGACCTTAACGAGGGTGGTTTTGAGCGCTGCTTCGGACTGACCCGCAGCGTGGGCGAGGCCTACTTGCCTGCCTACCAGACCATCGTCAACCGGCGCAAGGCCACTCCCTACGGCGAGCGCGAGCGGGATTTTCAGCTCTATCGCCGTGGCCGCTATGTGGAGTTCAACCTGGTGTTCGACCGTGGCACCCTGTTTGGCCTGCAGTCGGGCGGGCGCACCGAGTCGATCCTGATGTCGCTACCGCCGCTGGTGAAGTGGCGCTATAACTGGTCACCCGAGCCGGGCACGCCCGAGGCGACCTTGTATGATCACTACCTGCGCCCGCGTGACTGGTTGGCGGAGTAGCCAGCAAATGGGCGGGGGATTCGGGCAAGGCAAAGCCGATAGCGCCGGGAGTATGTTAAAGTCCTCCCACAGGTAAATACGAGACAGAACCATGGCAGACAACACCCTCTATTGGCACGACTACGAAACCTCCGGCGTCGACCCCCGCCGCGATCGCCCGGTGCAGTTTGCCGGGGTGCGCACCGATGAGGATTTGAACATCATCGGCGAGCCACTGAACATCTTCTGCCGCCCGGCACCGGATACCCTGCCCAGCCCAATGTCTTCGCTGATCACCGGGATCACCCCGCAGCAGGCATTGGAGCAGGGGCTGGCGGAAGATGAGTTCATCGCCCGCATTCTGGAAGAGCTGTCCCAGCCCGGCACCTGCGGGGTGGGCTACAATTCCCTGCGCTTCGATGACGAGGTGACTCGCAACACCCTTTATCGCAACCTCTACGACCCCTACACCCGCGAATGGCAGGACGGCAACTCCCGTTGGGACATCATCGACATGGTGCGCGCCTGTCACGATCTGCGCCCGGAGGGGATCGTTTGGCCGCAACGTGAGGACGCACCGCGCCCCAGCTTCAAGCTGGAAGAGCTTACCGCCGCCAACGGCATCGGCCACGAACAGGCCCATGATGCCCTCTCCGATGTCTACGCCACGATCGCCCTGGCGCGGCTGATCAAGGAAAAACAGCCCAAGCTTTACGAATTCTGCTACAAGCTGCGCCGCAAGCAGGAGGTGAGCAAGTACCTCGACATCAAAGAGATGAGTCCACTGCTGCACACCTCGGGCATGTATGGCAGCGACCATGGTAATACCCGCATGGTGGCACCGTTGGCGATGCATCCGGTCAACAAGAACAGCGTGATCGTCTTCGATCTGATGCAGGATCCGAAGATCCTGCTGGAGCTGAGCGCCAAGAAGCTGCGCGAGCGGCTCTATACCCCGGCGGCAGAGCTGCCCGAGGGGGTGGAGCGCCCGGCGCTCAAGCAGGTGTTGATCAACAAATGCCCGGTGATCGCCCCCTCCTCCACCCTGGATGGTGGCTCTGCCAAGCGCTTGCAGATCGACATCATGCGCTGCAACCAAAACCGCCAGGCGCTGCTGGCGGCGCGCCGCCAGCTCAAGGACAAGCTGGCCGAGGTCTTCGCCCCACAACCTTTCGAGACCCTCCCCGACCCGGATCTGCAGATCTACGGCGGCGGTTTTTTCAACGACAGCGACAAGCGGCTGATGGCGCAGCTCCACCAGTGCGAACCGGCGGAGCTGGCCCAGCGCAGCTGGCATTTTAACGACAAACGCCTACCGGAGATGCTGTTTCGCTTTCGGGCACGCAACTATCCCGAAACCCTCAGCGCCGAGGAGCAGGCCCAGTGGCTGGAACACTGTCGCCACCGGGTAGTCGAGGGGGAGCACGAACACCGCAACTTCGCCGCCTACTTCGCCGAGATCGAACGCATTCGCGCCGAGGAAAGCCTGGACGAGCGCAAGGCCTTCATCCTCTCCGAACTGGAAGACTTCGGCAACGACCTGAAGGCCTGGCTGGGTTAATAAGACCTCAACGCAGAGAGCGCCGAGTTCGCAGAGAAAAGATCCTATGCAGGCACAGTAGCTCAGGTGCCCACTTAAGTTTGGCCAGGTGTGCTGATAATTGGCAAATGATGCCTACATCCAAGCTCAGCGTAGTCCAATCAAAAACCTCTGCGCTCTCTGCGTACTCGGCGGTGAAAGCCTATCAGTCCGCCTTGTTGCGCATGAAGTCGGCGGTTTTGAAGAAGGCCGCTTCCAGCTCCTTTCTCAGTTCCGGCTCGATCCCTACGTCTTTCATCGCCTGCACCATGCACTGCATCCACTGATCCCGTGCCGAGCTATCGATGGCAAAGGGCAGGTGGCGTTGGCGCAGGCGCGGGTGGCCGTATTTCTCTGTATAGAGCTGGGGGCCGCCCAGCCAGCCGCTAAGAAACATAAATAGCTTCTCTTGGGAGATGCGCAGATCCTTGGCATGCATCTGCCGAATGGTTTGGGTTTCGGGCAGGGTATCCATCAGTTCATAGAAGCGTTCGACCAGCGCACGGATGCCTGCTTCGCTGCCAATGCGCTGGTAGTGGGTATTATCGTTCATGGTGATCCTGGACTAGACTGAGCTTATCGGGAGGCCTTGAAGTGTGGGCAATACATGCAAACTTCAATTAGAATGCGGCCCTATAAACGGGAAGATATCCATTTGTATTATAAGGTAAATTGGCAAGGGAATGTGGTTCGGCCATTGCTGGCTGTGGTTAATTGAGGCTTTTTTGTGGGTACTGATTCAAACAACCCCTCCGCCAGTGAGGGGGAGCTGTTTTACAGCCAGATGTTTGCGGCCAACCGCGCCGTGGAGATGTTGATCGATCCCGCCGATGGGCGGATTGTCGATGCCAACCGCGCCGCCGAGCGCTTTTACGGTTACACCCGCGAGCAACTGCTACAGATGAATATCAGCGCGATCAACACCCTCAGCGCGGATCAGATCGCCAACGAAATGGCCCGTGCCCGCGAGTTGGAGCGCGACTGCTTTCACTTTCGCCATCGCTTGGCCAACGGTCAGATCCGCGATGTAGAGGTTCACTCCGGCCCGCTGGAGGTGGACGGCAGAACGGTGCTCTATTCCATCGTGCATGACATTAGTGAGCGGGTACAGGCCGAGCAGGAGTTGCGCATTGCCGAGACCTTCTTCAATACTACCTCTGAGGCGATCACCGTTACCGATGCGCAAAATCGCATCATCCGCGTCAATCCGGCCTTTTGCCAGATCACCGGCTACAGCGCAGAAGAGGTGATCGGGCAAAACCCTAACCTGCTCAGCTCCGGACGCAACAGCGCCGCCTTTTACCGCGAGATGTGGCGCAGCCTACAGCGGGTGGGGCGCTGGCAGGGGGAGATCTGGAACCGGCGCAAGAACGGCGAGCTTTTTCCTGAGTGGCTCTCGATCGTCGCTATCCGCGATGCACAGGGTCAGGTGCAGCAGTACATGGCGATCTTCAGCGACATCACCAAGCGCAAGCAGGACGAGGAGAAGATCTGGTTACAGGCCAACTACGACAGCCTAACCCACCTGCCCAATCGCAACCTGTTCAAGGATCGTCTACTCCAGACGATGGAGTCGGCCAAGCGGGGTGGCCAGCGGATGGCGCTGTTGTTTGTCGATCTGGATCGCTTCAAGTGGGTCAACGACACCCTGGGCCACGCCGTGGGTGACATGCTGCTCTATGAAGTGGCCGGTCGGCTGCAGAATATCGTGCGCCGCAACGATACCGTGGCGCGCCTCTCCGGGGATGAGTTTACGGTGATCCTCGGTGAGGTGCGTGATCACTATGACGTGGATCGCATCGCCGAAAAGCTGATCCAGCACATCGCCGAGCCCTATAACCTGGAGGGCCATCAGGTCTTCACCAGCGCCAGTGTGGGGATCACCCTCTACCCCAACGATGGGGACGGTATAGAGCAGTTGCTGCGCAACGCCGATGCGGCGATGTATTCGGCCAAGGAGGCCGGGCGCAACGTATTCCGTTACTTTACCCAGCAGATGAACGAGGAGGCCCAGCGCCGCCTGATGCTGGAGGCCGAGCTTCGTCAGGTCATGGCCCGCGGGGAGCTGGAGGTTTGGTATCAGCCGATCGTCGATGCCGCCGGGGTAGCGTGCGGTGCCGAGGCCTTGCTGCGCTGGCCCCATCCCCAGCATGGCTTTATTCCTCCCGATGAGTTCGTCCACCTGGCAGAAGAGATCGGCCTGATCACCGAGATCGAGCGCTGGGTGATGCTCACCGCCTGCCACGACACGGTGGGCCTGTGCGAGATGCTGGGGGAGGATTTCTTTGTCACCGTCAATATCTCCAGTGTGCAGTGCAAGAGTGACCAGTGTTGGGACGTTCTCGGCTCGGTGCTGGAGAAGAGCGGTCTACCCGCCCACTGTCTCAAGTTGGAGATCACCGAGCGGGCGATGATGGAAAACACCACCCAGGTGATCGAGTTGCTGAAGGGGGTGCGCGAGATCGGTGTGGGGCTGGCCATTGATGACTTTGGCACCGGCTACTCCTCGCTTAGCTATCTCAAACAGTTTCCGATCAATGTGCTCAAGATCGACCGCTCCTTTGTCGATGGCCTGCCCGATGACGGAGATGATGTCGCGCTGGTCGAGGCGATAATCCTGATGTCCCACAGTCTCAAATTGCAGGTGGTGGCTGAAGGGGTGGAGACCGAGGCCCAGCAGCAATTCCTGCGCGAACGTGGCTGCGACTTATACCAGGGTTACTACTACGCCAAGCCCCTGCCGCTGGAACAGCTCAAGGCCTACCTGACCGACAAGGACTGAAGCGACGATGTGGTGGGTTTCGTCCACCCCATCCCCCGCCTGGACTGATACAATAGCCCGATGGATATTACCGATCTCATCGACGACCTCAACGATGCCCAGCGCGAGGCGGTCTGTGCCGCGCCGGGCAACCACCTGATCCTCGCCGGGGCTGGCAGCGGCAAGACCCGCGTGCTCACCCACCGCATCGCCTTTCTGGTGCGCACCGGCCAGGCCTCCCCCTACGGGATCCTGGCGGTCACCTTTACCAACAAGGCGGCGCGCGAGATGCGCGGTCGTATCGAGGCCCTGCTGGAGACCCCAGCCCAGGGGATGTGGGTCGGTACCTTCCACGGTATCGCCCACCGCCTGCTGCGCACCCACTGGCGCGAAGCGGACCTCCCCCAGGGCTTCGCCATCCTCGACAGCGACGATCAATACCGCATGCTCAAACGATTGATCCGTGAGTTGGGTATCGACGACGAAAAACTGCCGCCACGCCAGGCACAGTGGTTTATCAATGGCAAAAAGGACGAAGGGCTGCGCCCGCAGCACCTGGAAGAGGGCCACGACTACCAGGAAAAGAAGCTCATTGAGCTTTACCGCGCCTACGAGTCTGCCTGCCAGCGCAACGGCGTGGTCGACTTTGCCGAGCTGCTGCTGCGTGCCCACGAGCTGTGGCTGAAAAACCCCGAAATCCTTGAACATTACCGCAAGCGTTTTCGCCACATCCTGGTGGATGAGTTTCAGGATACCAACGCCATCCAGTACGCCTGGATCCGTCTGTTGGCGGGGAAAGACGGCCAGGTCTTCGCGGTGGGGGACGATGACCAATCCATCTATGGCTGGCGCGGCGCGCGGGTGGAGAATCTGCACCGTTTTCAGAGCGACCTGCCCGGGGTAGAGCTGATCCGCCTGGAGCAGAACTACCGCTCCACCGCCACCATCCTCAATGCCGCCAACGCCCTGATCGCCTACAACACCGATCGCCTGGGCAAAAACCTCTGGACCGAAGGCGAGCCGGGCGAGCCGATCAGCCTCTACACCGCCTTTAACGAGTTGGACGAGGCGCGCTTTATCGCCGATCGCATCCAGCAGTGGTGCCAACCCGGTCGGCGCCGCGATGAGGTGGCGATCCTCTATCGCTCCAATGCCCAGTCGCGGGTCTTGGAAGAGGCGCTGATGCAGGCACGCCTGCCCTACCGCATCTATGGGGGCCTGCGCTTCTTCGAGCGTGCCGAGATCAAGGACGCACTCGCCTACCTGCGCCTGCTGGCCAACCGCCACGACGAGCCCTCCTTTGAGCGGGTGGTCAACACCCCCACGCGCGGGATCGGCTTACGCACCATCGAGGCGATACGCAGCCAGGCCCGCGCCACCGAGATCTCCATGTGGCAGGCCGCCAGCGATCTGGTAAACGGCCAGGGGCTGCCTGCGCGCGCCGCCAATGCAGTGAAATACTTCCTGGAATTGATCGATAACATGGATCAGGACAGCCGCGACGGGCTGTTGGATGAACGGGTAGAACATGTGGTTGCCCACAGCGGTCTGCTGGAACACTTCAAAAAGGAGAAGGGCGAGAAGGGCCAGGCGCGCATCGAAAACCTGGAGGAACTGGTATCCGCCGCCCGCCAGTTCGAGTTCGACGACGAAGAGGGCATGGACGACCTCGACGCCTTCCTCGCCCATGCCGCACTGGAGGCGGGCGACACCCAGGCCGCCGAGAACGAAGAGGCGGTACAGATGATGACCCTGCACAGCGCCAAGGGACTGGAGTTCCCGCTGGTGTTTATTGCCGGGATGGAAGAAGAGCTGTTTCCGCACAAACTCTCCATCGCCGACCCCAATCGTCTGGAAGAGGAGCGGCGTCTTGCCTATGTGGGGATCACCCGCGCCATGGAGCAGCTCTACATCACCCACGCCGAGGTACGCCGCCTCTACGGTGAAGAGAAATACACCCGCCCCTCGCGCTTTATCCGCGACATCCCCGCCGAGCTGTTGCAAGAGGTGCGCATGGGTGGTGGTGTCAGCCAGCCCCTGTTTCGTCGTGAGCACAGTGCTGCGCAGGGTGAGGCCGGATTGGAGGTGGGCCAACAGGTACAACACCCCAAGTTTGGTCAGGGGGTGATCCTCAACAGCGAGGGCAGCGGGGCCCAGGCCAGGGTGCAGGTCCACTTCGACGATCCGGGGGTGGGCAGCAAGTGGTTGGTGCTGGCCTACGCCAGGCTGGATGTCGTCTAGTCGCCCGATTTTGCCTTCTCTCGCACTCGCCTGAGCGACAACAACAGCCTGCTAGCAAAAGAGACCCTAGGTAAACTTCATCACACAGCTCATCCCTACCGCACGCACCGCCTCGGCGATGGCCTCGATCGCCTTGGGGCGCGGAAAGCTCTTGCGCCAGGCCAGCGCGACATCGCGTCCTGGCACCGGGGCGGTGAAGGGGCGCAGGGTAACCAGCGAGTCGTTTTGCGATGCAACGGCGGCGCTGCAAGGCAGCACCGTGGTTCCCACCCCGCTGGAAACCATCATCCGTATGGTCTCCAGGGAGGCCCCTTCCAGGCTGCGCTGCAGGCCGGGCTGACCACCAGACTCCTGTGCACAGCCTGGACAGGCCTCCAGCACCTGATCGCGGAAGCAATGGCCGGGGCCAAGCAATAGCACGGTCTCTTGCTCCAGATCGCCGGGGGCGATCACCTCTCGCTGGCTCAGGGGGTGGCTGGTGGGTAGCAGTATATTAAAGGGCTCATGGTAGAGCGGCAGGGTCTCGATGCCGGGCTCGTCGAAGGGCAGTGCGACGAGGATCGCGTCCAGCTCGTTGTTCCTTAGCCGGGGACGCAGTTCATGGGTGTAGTTTTCGCTGATCAGCAGCTGCATCTTTGGGGCCCGTTCGTGCACCCTGGGGATCAGCTGTGGTAGCAGGTAGGGGCCGATGGTGTAGATCGCCCCCAGGCGTAGCGGGTCGTTGAGTTGATCGCGGCTGGCGCAGGCCACCTCGCGCACCGCTGCGGATTCTGCCAGGGCCTTTTTTGCCTGGTCGACCACGCGCTCCCCCACAGGGGTTAAGCTGATCTCACTGCGCGATCGCTCGAACAGGATGACCCCCAAATCCTCCTCCAGCCGCTTGACGGCCACACTCAGGGTGGGCTGGCTTACATGGCAGGCCTCGGCGGCCTGGCCGAAGTGGCGCTTGTCGGCCACGGCGACGATGTATCGGAGTTCTGTCAGGGTCATGGTGGTGGGGTCTTTTCCGTAAGTCACGGCGGCGGGGGGCCGCCGTGTGCTGTCTGCTTCAGTCGTGGTGGCCGATGGGGCCTTCTTTGAACAGGTAGTCCTTCAACTCGTGGTCGAAGCTCTCGTCCTGACGGCGGATCCACTCCAGCACCATCGCGGCGTGTTCCTTTTCTTCATCACGGTTGTGGATCAGGATCTGGCGCAGCTCCTCATCCTTACAGGCATCGACGCGCTGGTTGTACCAGTCTACGGCTTCCAGCTCCTCCATCAGTGAGACGATGGCGCGATGCATGTCACGGGTCTTGTCGCTCAGTTCAGACACCGGCTCGTGATAACCTTCATTCGACATGTGTTGCTCCTTTATGATTGGGTGAAAAGCGCCATCATGCGATGGGCTGCGCGATCAGGCAAGGTCATTGATCAGGGATTGCCGGATCGCTTCGGGGATGGTGCACTCCACCCGGTACTCGGTATGGTCTATCCCGGCATGCAGGGGCTTACCCGCCTTGGCGGCGGCGACCATCTCGGGGCTGAGTTCAAAGCGCATAAAGTGCACCGAGGAGGTCTTGTCCTCGGTCTCGCGCTCCAGATCCTCGTTGCAGATCGGGCGCACCTTGTCGAAGCCCTCCACCTGCATCCAGACGGCCTTGTCGACACCGATCAGCTTGGCCAGCATCTGTTTGCGCTCTTGCTCGTCGTCGTACTCCACCATAAAGGTGGCCTTCCAGTTGCTGCCATCGGGGATCAGCGGGTTGTAGACATCCAGTTCCTCCTGAATCCCCTCAGCCTCAAAGATCCGCTCGATGCGCAGCATCTCCTGCACCTGATACTGCATGGTCAGGGCATCTTCAAAATACAAGGTGGCGTGCTCCCCCAGCGCCAACTGGCGGGACTTTTTATGCGCCATCACACGCGCACGAAACGTTTGGCGTTCGCGGGCGTATTGTTCCAGTGACATTAAATCTGCAGCGGTCAATTTACTCATGGTTGTGCCCTTTTAATGAATGATTCAACACACAGAGCACAGAGACCACAGAGAAAATATCGGCAAGTTGGATCTTTGCTTGCGGGGTAGATGGGGATCGGTGAAGAAATGAACCGCCCATTGTCTAGTTACTCCGTGTTCTCTGTGGCCCCTGTGTTGAAAAGCCGTTAAATTCCGTAGGCCTTGCGCAGCAGGGTAATGGGGTGCTGTGCGGGGCGTCCGTCGGCCAGGCCGTGCTCGATGTGGTGACCGGCCATGGCGCAGTCGCTGCCGTAGTGATCGGCCTCGGCCTTTTGTACCCGGCTCACCACCGGCTTGACGATCTTCATCGAGGCCTCGTGGAACTCCTTCTTCACCGCGTAGGTGCCGTCGTGGCCGGAGCAGCGTTCGATGATCTCGATGGTGGAGTCGGGGATCAGTGCCAGGATCTCGCGGGTCTTTTGCCCTACGTTTTGCACCCGTTGATGACAGGCGGCGTGGTAGGCGACCTTGCCCAGCGGCTGCTGGAACGCGGTGTTCAGTTTGCCCTCTTTGTGGCGCAGCATCAGGTATTCGAAGGGATCGTAGAAGGCCTGGGCCACCTTTTGTACCTGTTCGTCGTCCGGGAACATCAGCGGCAGTTCCTGTTTGAACATCAGTACACAGGAGGGGATCAGGGCGGTCAGGTCGTAGCCCTGGTCTACCATCTTCGCCAATACCGGGATGTTGGCCTCTTTGGCCTTGGCCACTGCCTCCAGATCGCCCAGCTCCAGCTTGGGCATGCCGCAGCACTGCTCCTTTTCGGCCAGGGTAAGCTCGATCCCGTTGTGCTCGAATACTGCGAAGAAGTCCTCGCCGGGGGCCGGTTCGTTGCGGTTCATGTAGCAGGTGGCAAACAGGGCCAGCTTGCCGGTGGTCTTGCCCGCGGGTTCGGCAACATTGTTGCTGGTGTGGCCCTTGAGGCGCTTGCGCAGGGTGTTGCTTTGGTATTCGGGCAGGCGCGCATCGGCGTGTACGCCCAGTACCCCCTGCAGCAGCTTGCGCGCCGGTTTCATCTTGTTGGCGGCGTTGACCACCTGGGCCACCACCGGGATGCCCGCCAGCTTGCCCACCGTATCGGTGCTGGTGAGGATGCGGTCGCGGGTCTTGATGTCGCCCTTTTGGAACTTCACCGCCTTGGCGCGCAGCATCAGGTGGGGGAAGTCCAGGTTCCAGTCGTGGGGCGGTACATAGGGGCACTTGGTCAGGTAGCACAGATCACACAGATAACAGTGATCCACCACCTTCCAGTAGTCCGCCTTGGCGACCCCGTCCACCTCGAAGGTGTCCGATTCGTCCACCAGATCGAACAGGGTCGGAAATGATTGGCACAGGCTGACACAACGACGACAGCCATGGCAGATATCGAAGACACGCTCCAATTCCGTGAAGAGTGACTGCTCGCTATAAAAGTCGGGATTCTTCCAGTCCAGGGGGTGCCGGGTGGGCGCCTCCAGGTTGCCTTCACGGGGTCCGGTCGGTGCGGCCATGCTGAATGCCTCTTCTTGTGGGTCGTGTGTGGAATCACCGGGGCGGTACTCCACCGCCCCGGCAGCTACTCAGCGGCGATCAGGACAGTTCGTCCAGGGCCTTCTGGTAGCGGTTGGCGTGGGAACGCTCAGCCTTGGCCAGGGTTTCAAACCAGTCGGCGATCTCGTCGAAGCCTTCGTCACGCGCGGTCTTGGCCATACCCGGATACATGTCGGTGTACTCGTGGGTTTCACCCGCTACGGCGGCCTTCAGGTTGTCATTGGTGCTGCCAAAGGGCATGCCGGTGGCGGGGTCGCCGCACTGCTCCAGGTATTCCAGGTGGCCGTGAGCATGGCCGGTTTCACCCTCGGCGGTGGAGCGGAACAGGCTGGCCACATCGGCGTAACCTTCCACATCGGCCTTGTTCGCGAAGTACAGGTAGCGACGGTTGGCCTGGGACTCGCCAGAGAAGGCGTCCTTAAGATGCTGCTCAGTCTTACTTCCTTTCAGTTCCATATCTTTCACCTCGGTAACGTATGTTGCGAGAAAAATCAGGGCGCTGTGTGACAACGCTCTATAAACGTAGTCGAGGAAGGGGTTTATGTGAAATTGATTGTAACTAAGAGAGCGATAGCTAAAGGCTATTAGGGGGTGGGGTGGTGAATGATGAGTGGGGAATGGGTTGGAGCCTCATGAAAAGCATGTGCGACCCGCGCACGCCATCCCTTGTCCCCTTGTTTGTCGGGTGCTGGTGAGCTTGCGAACCGCACCGTGATGGAGGTATCTCGGGCGGGAGCCCGACAGGCCGGCCATTACTCGCCGTGCAGCTCGGTTTGTAGGGCGGCTTCGTCGAAGCGGCAATGGAGGTGTTCGACGATCAGGCGCAGGTCGTTCTCGGCATTGCCCAGGCAGGAGGTGGCACCGGGTGAGGGGGTCATGTTGAAGATCAGCCCGTTACCGGGGGCGATGCGTGCCTCGCCCAGGTGCAGCTTGCGGTTTTCCTTGTCGATCAGCACCGGGCGAATACCACCGATCCCCCCGGCGAAACTGAGATCTTCCAGGCGCAGATTCGGCACGATCTTCTGTGCATCCTTGAGGAACAGGCGGCGGCGTACCACGGGGATCTCGAACAGGGTGTTCTTCATCATGTAGTTGCGGATCGCCTTTTGCTTGAACAGATCGAACATCACCTTGGCCACTTGCATGTCTGGGCGCAATACCTGCAGGTATTCGGGGAAGCTGGAGAGCTTGTGGCGCTCTAGCAGGGGGAGTACCAGCGCGGTGGGGCCGAAGCGGGTCTTGCCGGCTTCGAGGATGTCCGGGTCGCCGTGGATCGCGGCGAAGGGCAGCAGCGGATTTTGCACCGTGTAGACCTTGCCGTTGAGCACTTGCGGGGTGTAGTAGAAGCTCCCGGCGATGGGCAGACAGGAGAACTGGCGGCCATAGCCCATGCGCTGGGCGTAGAGCAGGCTGTGCCCCCCGGCGCTCACCACCACGAACCTGGCGGTGATCTCGCCCTGGTTGGTGGTGAGTCGATAGCCCTCGCCCTCGGCCTCAATGGATTTAAGCTGGGTGTTGAGCCGCAGATCCACCCGCTCCCCGCCACCGGCCTGGGCCTGCTCGACAAAGGATTTGGCCAGCGCGCTGAAGTTGGCGGTGCTGATCTCGTCCTGGCTGCCGAGGGCAACGATGGCCTCCTCGCGCCCCTCGGTGAGGGCCGGTTCCACCGCGGCGATGTCCTTGCTCTCCATCAGCCGCATCGCCGGGAAGTGGGGGGAGAAGGTGTCAAAGCGTTCACGCAGCTCGGCGCACTCGCGCTCACCCACCCCCAGCACCATCTTGGGATAGCGGAACAGCAGCTGGTCGCGATTCTCCTGGGCCTGGGCATAGCGCACCAGCATCTGCGCGGTCTTTTTGACCTGCACCGCCTTCTCCAGGGTGTAGTTGGTCTCAATGTCGCCGCAGTGCAGGGTCTGGCTGTTATTGCGCCCGTGGGTATTCACCTCGCCGATGGCCGGGTACTTCTCCAAGAGGGCGACACGCCCCAGATCGGTATAGCGCGAGAGCAGGTAGAGCAGGGCGGCACCGGAGATCCCGCCGCCAACGATGGCGACATCGACGTGTGAACTGTTCATCAAGGGCATTCCTGGGAAGGGGTGGAGACAGTGAGGCAAGTTTATCAGAAAACCCTAACGTAGTCTCAAAGACCTCTTCAACACAGAGGTCACAGAGACCACAGGGTTTTATAGGACTTTGCAGTGGTCAAGGTGAGGTGTGTGTTTATGGGATGAAGCACAGCCACCATTCCTCTGTGCTCTCCGTGAGCTCTGTGTGGAAAAGGTTTTTAGCAGGTATACTGTGCCCCCGTTTGCCGTCCCCTGTGAGTTCCATGTCCGGTCTCAATCCCCGCCAACGTGAGGCGGTGCGCTATATCGATGGTCCCCTGTTGGTGCTGGCCGGTGCCGGCAGCGGCAAGACGCGGGTGATCACCCAGAAGATCGCCCACCTGATCCAGCAATGCGGCACGGCGCCCAATACCATCGCGGCGGTGACCTTCACCAACAAGGCGGCGCGGGAGATGAAGGAGCGCGTCAGCGGCCTGCTGGAGGGCAAGGAGGGGCGCGGGCTGCGGGTCTCCACCTTCCACACCCTGGGGCTGGAGATCGTGCGTCGCGAGCTCAAGGCGCTGGACTACAAGCCGGGCTTTACCATCTTCGATGCCCAGGACAGTGCCGCGCTACTGCGCGAGCTGCTGCGCAAGGAGAATACCGACGATGCGCTGGAAAAGGAGATGCAGCGGCGCATCTCCAGCTGGAAGAACGCCTTTATCACCCCCGAGCAGGCGTTGGCCGGGGCCGATGACGCCCTCGCCCACAGCGCGGCGATCCTCTATGAGAGCTACAACCGCCACCTCAAGGCCTATAACGCGGTCGATTTTGATGACCTGATCATGCTGCCGGTACTGTTGTTCGAGCAGCACCCCGAGGTACTGGAGGCCTGGCAGAACCGCATCCGCTACCTGCTGGTGGATGAATACCAGGACACCAACGCCACCCAGTACCGCCTGGTGCGCCTGCTGGTGGGGGTGCGCGGTGCGCTCACCGTGGTGGGCGATGACGACCAGTCCATCTACGCCTGGCGCGGCGCCCAGCCGGAGAACCTGGCGCTACTGAGCCAGGACTTCCCCACCCTCAAGGTGATCAAGCTGGAGCAGAACTACCGCTCCATGGGGCGCATCCTCAAGGCCGCCAACCAGCTCATCGACCACAACCCCCACGTCTTCGAAAAGAAGCTGTGGAGCGAGCTGGGCTATGGCGATCCGATCCGCATCGTCTCCGCCGCCGACGAGCAGGACGAGGCCCTCAAGGTGGCCTCGCAGATCATCCACCACCGCCTGCAACACCGCGCCGAATATGGCGAATTTGCCATCCTCTATCGCGGCAACCACCAGTCGCGCCTGTTCGAAAAGACCCTGCGCGAAAACCGCATCCCCTACACCCTCTCCGGCGGCACCTCCTTCTTTTCGCACACCGAGGTGAAGGACATCATGGCCTACCTGCGCCTGCTGGTGAACCCGGATGACGACAGCGCCTTCCTGCGGGTGGTCAACACCCCGCGGCGCGAGCTGGGGGCCAGCACCATCGAAAAACTCGGTGCCTACGCCGGTGGGCGCGGGATCAGCCTGTTTGCTGCCAGCTTTGAGCTGGGCCTCAAGCAGGCCCTCAGCGAACGGGCCCATGGGCGGCTCAGCCAGTTCGCCCACTGGCTGGTGGACATCGCCGATCGCGCCCGCCGTGGCGAGCCGGTGGCGGCGGTGCGCGACCTGGTGCGCGAGATCGACTACCAACTCTGGCTCAACGACAACTGCAAAGATCTCAAACAGGCCGAACGCAAGATGGCCAACGTGGAGGAGCTGCTGGGCTGGCTGCAACGCATGGCCGACGACCCAGAGAACCAGATCGAAGACCTCTCCGAGATGGTTGCACGCATCAGCCTGCTCGACATCCTCGAACGCCAGAACGAAGAGGAAGGCGGCGACAGCGTGCGCCTGATGACCCTGCACGCCGCCAAGGGGCTGGAATTCCCCCACGTCTTCCTGGTCGGTGCCGAGGAGGAGTTGCTGCCGCACCGGGTCTCCATCGAGGAGGACAACATCGAAGAAGAGCGCCGCCTCGCCTACGTGGGGATCACCCGCGCCCAGCGCACCCTCACCATCACCCTCGCCCACCGCCGCCGCCGGGGCGGCGAGCTGGTGCGCTGCGAACCCAGCCGTTTCCTTGCCGAACTGCCCCAGGACGACATCGAATGGGAGGGCAAGGGGATCGAGGTGCCCGAAGAGGTGCGTCAGCAGCGTGGCAAGGCCCACCTGGCCAATCTCAAGAACATGCTCCAATAGTGGCGCACGGCGGATTTTCTGCTAGAATCAGTGTACTAGCAACGGGAGTCCTGAAAGGAGTCCACCATGATCAACAACGTCAATCCCAATACTCAGCAGTCCTCGCTGGCGCCGCTCTATTCTCAGACCCAGGAGGAGATGCGCAGCCAGTCCCAGAACGAGGCAGTGATTGCCAATCCGGTCGAGGAAAGCCAGGAGACCAGCAACGAGCAGCAAAGCCGCACCGGCGATGACCAGCGCCCGATGGAGGGCCGACTCGACGCTTGGGCCTAGGCGGGCGGTTCGGCGTTGTGTTGCCATCACAGCAGGGATGGCTCAGTTGCGCTAGAGTGTAAATATTATTTAGATCAGCCCCCTCTGGGGCTTAGCAAAAGGGTAGCCAGCGGCTGCCCTTTTTTATGTTTGGGTGAAAAACTTATCCACAAAAGCTGTGGATAAGTTTGTGGGTAACACTTGGGCAAGCGGGCCAAGTGCCTGTCCCCACGGGGCTTGCGGCGGTTTGCTGCCATTTTAGGCCGTGTCGCACATGCGCTATATAAATCAATTAGTTACGTGTTTTTGTGGTCTTGCGGCAAGGTGAGCGGTTACTTACCGCCTATGGCCATAGTTCGGCTTGCCCCAATTGTGAATAAGGCGTGATGGTTAGTGGAACTTGTCCCCCTTGCCTGCATCTGATTGGCTGAACCGAAGTCTATTTAGGAGTTGTCCCTTGAAGTACCTACTGATAGTAAGCCTGTTTCTGTTCGTTGGCCTGGCACAAGCGATCACGCCGACCGCGGCGCAGCCGCAGAACCTCTCTGCGCCGGAGGCGCGGGAGTTGATGGAGCGAGAGCAGCTGACCGTGATCGATATCCGCACCCCGCGTGAGTGGCGCCAGACCGGTGTTGCCAAAGGGGTGCTGCGGATAAATATGCTCCACCCCGATGGGCCGCGCGGCTTTCTCGACGAGGTGTTGCGCAGCGTTGATGGCGATCGTAATGCCCCAATCGGCCTGATCTGCCGTACCGGCAACCGTACCACCCAGGTACAACGCTTCCTACAGGCCCAGGGCTTCACCCAGGTCTATAATATCCGTGAGGGCATGGCCGGCAGTGGTGCCGGGCCCGGTTGGTTGCGTCGTGGTTTACCCACTGAACCCTGCCGACAGTGTTAAGCTGAATCCGTTACACCACCGAATAACTGGGAGAAACCGATGCTAGTCACCTTTAGCTCACCCGCCTCGGCGGATATCACCATGATGGGAGATGTGGCCCGCAGCCTGCTCAAGATCATGGGCCACAGCGGTACCATCCCCAGCGCGATGATGCCCGAGGATATTCCCGTGGCCCTGGCGCGGCTGGAGGCCGCAGTTGCCGCCAGCAAGGCTGCCGAGCAAGCTCCCGACGCCGACGAGGAGGATTTCAAGCCGGGTCTGGCGCAACGTGCCATGCCGATGATCAAGCTACTGCGGGATGCGCAGCAGAGCAACGCACAGGTGATGTGGGATAAGTAGGGGATAGGGAGTGGTAATTTGTATTGGGTCAGCCTATAGTTTTATGGCTTGATAATAAATTTCCACCAACCAGGAGTAAAGCCCATGGCTAGCGTTACCCTCGAAGGCAACCCCGTCACCACCAACGGCGAACTGCCCGCGATCGGCACAACTGCCCCCGATTTCTCCCTCACCAGCGTTGAGCTGGCCGACAAAACCCTGGCCGATTTTGTCGGCAAGAAGAAGTTGATCAGCATCGTCCCCAGCATGGATACTGGCGTCTGCGCCGCCTCCACCGTCAAGTTCAATCAGATAGCCAAGGATCACGCCAAGGATTTGGTGGCGCTGATCGTCTCCGCCGATCTGCCCTTCGCCGCGCAACGCTTTTGCACCGGCGAAAAGCTGGAGAATGTCGTCACCCTGTCGATGATGCGCGACAAGCACTTCGCCAAGGACTACGGCATGCTGATCACCGATGGCCCACTGGCCGGGATCACCGCCCGTGCCGTGCTGGTGCTGGATGAAGACAACAAGGTCCTGCACAGCCAACTGGTGGGCGAGATCACCCACGAGCCGGATTACGATGCGGCAGTGGCAGTGTTGTAGGGATAAGTCATTACCCAGCGCATCGAATAGTCAGCACAGACGACACCCCCGGAGTCGTCTGAACGATCATCGGCTTGTCTACGTCCTTGCGGTGAGCAAGCGAAATAAAAATAATCTGTTAAGCCCCCTCTCCCCTTGAGGGGAGAGGGGGCGAGTAGATACAAGCTTTCAACACAGAGGGCACAGAGCACACAGAGAAAAACCCATGCCATGTAGGTCGGCCTTTAGGCCGACAGACAAGTCGAACGGTGGGTGTCCCCTTAGTTCGCTTTCCCGTAGTTCGTTACCCTTAGTTCGTTAGTTTCCGTTGCGTCCAGCAGCGAATTCTGGATAATCGTATGCCGAGGATGCGAACCCGCGCCTGGGCGATGCTCATGACAACCGAACTGAGACTTCATGAATCCGGTAGCCGCTTACGAAGAAGTAAATCGCATTTGGGATGGTCTGGCAGATTTTGGCGTCAACCAAACCGAAGAGGCAACCAGCTACCTGATGAGCTCCCTTTGCGATCTGGTGGGTGCCTGGAATGCCAATTGGACCGGTGCCGTGTGCATGTCGGGCGATTATGCCGACGATCCCCTGAAGGGGTGGCGGGTGCCCGGTGGTCAGCAACTTCACGCGGTGGCTCCGCACCCCGATGAAGAGCTCGTTAAGGAGATAAAGCGACGCTGGGAGCGCAGGGAGGTTGATCCCGCCTTTCTTCTTCCGCTGAAGGAGGTCGGCACGTTCCGGTGTCATATTATCCGCAGGGATTTGCCTGCAGACTGGTTTGATTCACCCTACTACAAGCAATTCTATGCCTCCGTCGGTACCCACGACTCCGTTTGGGTTGGCTTCCCGGTCAATCAGGACGCCGAATCCTATTTTGGCTTTCATTCCCGTCAGCCGTTCACGGAAAATGAAGCGGAACTGCTCGCTTTTACCTTGCGCGGCATCAAGTGGTTTCATCGTCGACTGATGCTGAGCCATGGTTTACTGGTCGCATCCACGCCCTTGATGCCTCGGGAACGTGATGTGCTGAAGCTGCTTCTGACCGAAGCCACGGAAAAGCAGATTGCAGAACAGCTGGGGCTCGCATTCTCGACTACCCACAGCTATGTCACCGGTGTGTTCCGCAAGTTCGGTGTGCGGGGCCGGGCGGGGCTGATGAGCCTGTGGTTGAATCAGGCATCCGGCTGAGCCGTCAGGCTGGTTCAACAATCATCGACTGATACATCCCAGCCGCAGACGCTGGGGCAAAGCACTACCGGCTACTCGGTGCCCCACACCTCATACCTGCTAATTAGCAGGATAGATCCCTGCCCTTGTTTTCCCTAAGCTCGTGCGTGTTGCCGGAACACCCTGGCGTTACCGGGACAAACCAGAGAATCAGGGATATGAAAAAGCAGATCTCCACCCGAACGCCCATCCGAGTCGGGTTGTTCGGCTCGCTGGCGGCCAGCATCCCAGGCGCCCATGCCGTCGAGATGTCGAGTGAGGCAGGGCTTTTTCCCGTTTCGGCACCTGGGTTCACGATGGCCCGATGCGCTCAGTCTTTGATGCAACTCAGTCAGGCAAGCCTTATCGCGCTCAGCCTGGCGGCAACGGCCGCCATCGCCGACGAACCGCCAGCGGTTTATCCCGATACGCGCTTCGAGGTCATCACCTCCAACCTGTCCGAATGGGTTGAGTACGACGGTGTCGTCGATTCGCGCAATCGCATCGATGTGATTCCCCTGGTGACAGGACGAGTCAAGTCGGTGCATGTGCGGGCAGGTCAACGGGTGAAGCACGGGGATATCCTGCTGGAGCTCGAATCCGAGGATTTCCTGGCAAGACGGCGGGTGGCCCAGTCGCGCCTGAATACCGCCAGGGCCAATCTGGAGCGGATGGAGCGAGAGCACCAACGCATCCAGCGCCTGCACGAGGATAAGCTGGCATCGGCCCATGACCTGGGTGCGGCAACGGCCAACTGGAAGAGCGCCCTGGCTGAGTTCGACGGGGCCGAGGCCGCTGTCAAGGATGCCGCTACCCAGCTCGGCTACACCACCCTGACAAGCCCCATCGACGGAATTGTCGCCGACAAAAGCGTCAACCCAGGCGACTTCGCCACACCGGGCCTGGCCTCCGGCAGGGATGTCACCGAGGGCCCCGTTCTGGTGACCCTGTATGACCCTGATTCCATGTGGATCGAGACCCGTATTCCCGAACGCTTCGCCCGCGAGGTTGAGCCCGGTAGACCGGCACGGGTGACAATCGGTGCGGCGGGCCTGGCGATAGAGGCCGAGTTTGCCGAGGTGGTGCCCGTGGTCGACCAGGCGACGCGCTCATTCATCGCCCGCATTGACCTGCCGTCGGCGAATGGTCTTAAGCTGGGTATGCTGGGGCGGGTGCATTTCGCCAGCGGCTCACGTTCGACGATCATCGTGCCGAGCAGTGCGCTGCTCAAGCGCGGTCAGCTCGACGTCGTGTTCATCGATAACCTTGGTAGTGCCGAACTGCGCCTGGTGCGAACCGGCCGACAGGAGCGGGACGGCATCGAGGTACTGTCCGGCCTGACGGCGGGTGAGCGCATCGTGTTGAACCCGACCGAAAGCCTGCGCGACGGCGACCGTCTCTAGCCGTATGTCGAATCCTGTCTCGCCCCAATCACCTCCGATGAGCTTCAGCCAACGCCTGATCGCAGAGTTCATCCATTCCAAGATCACCCCGCTGGTGATCCTTATCGCAACCCTGATCGGCCTCGTGGCCATTGCCAACCTGCCGCGCGAGGAAGAGCCTCAGATCAACGTCACCATGATCGATGTGCGCGTCGATATCGCGGCAACCCCGGCACCTGATGTGGAGCAGCGGGTCTGCCGCCCGTTGCAGAGTCTGCTGAAGGAACTGCCTGGTGTCGAATACGTATACACCACCGCATTGGAAAACCAGTGTCTGGTTTCCCTGCGCTTCTACGTCGGCTACTCGCCCCTGCAGGCGATCACCGAGGCCCGTACCCAGATCGACGAAAATCTCGACTGGCTGCCAGCGGGTGCCTCCACGCCCGTGCTGACAATGCGTAACATCGACGATGTGCCGGTGCTGACCCTGACCTTGTGGAGCGACCACTACGACGCTTACATGCTGCGTCGCCTGGCCGTTCAACTTCGCGAGGAGTTGAAGGGTGTCAAGGATGTGGCAGAGACCAAGGTCATCGGCGGCCAACAGCGCGAGCTACGGGTGCTGCCCGATCGTGCTGCGCTGCGTGCCAACAACGTCATGCTCAGCGATATCGTGTATGCCCTGCACCAAGGCAACCAGTCGGTCACGGCCGGTGGCATCCGCATGGCCGATAGCGAGGTCAGGGTTGACGGCGTCGCCACCTACCGATCGGCCGAGGACGTGGCCGACACCCAGGTCAAGAACTATGACATGACCATCATCGCTGCGCTGAAGAAACCACTGCGCCTGGGTGATATCGCCACCATCGAGGACGGCCCGGGCGAACCGGACAACTACGTGCACTTCAGCTACGGGGCCGGTGTTCTGGATGAGCTGGGCGAAGACGAGACGTTCCGGCCAGGCAGTTTTCGCAATGCCGTGACCATCTCGGTGGCCAAGCTGCCGGGGACCAGTGCCATCGACGTGGTCGACCGGGTGATGAACCGGGTCGAAGCGGAAAAGGGGCGTCTGATCCCCGCCTCGGTCAAGGTCGAGGTGACCCGTAACTACGGCTTCACCGCCACCACAAAGTCCAACGAACTGCTGCTGCACATGGGCATCGCGGTATTCTCGGTGACCCTGCTGATCTGGTTCTTCCTGGGCTGGCGCGCGTCCATGGTCGTTGCTATCGCCATCCCGGTGACACTCGCCATTACCCTGAGCGGCTTCTACTTCCTCGACTACACGCTCAACCGCATCACCCTGTTCGCCCTGATCTTCTCCATTGGCATCCTGGTGGATGACCCGATCGTCGACATCGAGAACATCGTCCGGCACCTGCAGATGCCGGGCAACCACGGGCGAGACATCGCCCAGGTGGTGATCGAGGCCGTCGACGAGGTGCGCCGCCCCTTGATCCTGGCCACCCTGGCGGTGATCCTGTCGATCCTGCCAATGTCCGCGGTTGGTGGCCTGATGGGGCCTTACATGCGGCCGATCCCCGTTGGGGCAAGCATCGCCATGGCCGCCTCCATGCTGGTGGCCTTCATCATCACGCCCTGGGCCAGCGTGCGCTGGTTGAAAAGGGACGCCGCGAATGGCAACGCATCGGACCAAGCACCGCTCTCCCGCCACGCGGGGTTGTTGGCGCGCCTGCGCAACCACGGCCAGGATGGCGAAGCGGAAGGTCCGCTGACGGCGATGTATCGGCGCAGCATGGTGTTCATCCTGGCTTCGGCGCGCAATCGCTGGTTGTTCTTGAGCGGCGCCATCCTGCTACTGATTGGTGCGCTGATGCTGTTCCCGGCCAACCTGGTCGAAGTCAAGATGCTGCCGTTTGACAACAAGAACGAGTTTCAGGTCATTATCGACATGCCCGAGGGCAGCACCCTGGAGCGAACCGATGCCGTCGCCCGTGAGATGGCGCGGGTGATCACTGCCGTCGATACGGTGCGCGATGTGCAGGTTTACAGCGGCGTGGCGGCACCCTTCAACTTCAATGGCCTGATCCGACACTACTACCTGCGCGGTGGCCCGGCCCGCGCCGACCTGCAGGTGAACCTGGTCGACCGCCATCAGCGCAATCTACAGAGCCGTGACATCGCCAAGCAGGTGCGCGGCCTGATCGAACCCATCGCACAACGCCATGAGGCCAAGATCAAAGTGGCCGAGGTGCCGCCCGGCCCGCCGGTACGCCAGACCCTGGTGGCCGAGGTGTACGGCCCCAGCGAGGCAGGGCGTATCGAACTGGCC
>SLDE01000263.1 GCA_007125455.1 Ectothiorhodospiraceae bacterium | reverse complement strand
TCACCAGTCCCACTGGGATCTACCAGGGGCAGCGGCGGCATTGGGTGTTGGGTGTGCGGCTCACTCTATAGCACCTGCTGGTTTGCTGAGCTATTGTAGTTACCGATATATATTTTTACTCCATTCGTCAGTAACGATGATCTGCGTCTGGAAATTCTGACAGATATTCCCCGTCGTGGTTATATGATGTCCCCCGTCCCTTTCCTCAGCCATCCACCATGCTGTCGATCGGGCAGTCCTGGAAACACAACCACCATACGTTGAAGTGCGGGGATACATGTTGCGATACGGGTTCGTGATGGCTGTGGCGTTGTTGCTTGTTGGTTGCGCGACAACTGGCGACAAATTGATGGATGATGGCAGCATCGCTTACGGCGGCTCTGAGCGGGTCAGAATGGTGCCGACAAACTTCGGCCTGGAGCAAAGCTTGGCCTTTGGACCTGCACGCTGTATGCGCCTGAGCAGCGTTAAGTTCTACGAGCAGGCCGATGGCGCGGTGCAGGTTCACGAAAGCTGCGTCTCGCCACGCGACAGCGTGTTTGTGATAACCGCTGGTGGTATACACCATGGCAGTGCCGAGCAGGTCTCAAAAGATCGCCGTGAGTTAGAGGCGGGTGTGGTGCATAGCACCACGGTGGTGACTACCCAGCAGTTCTACCTGTTTTATCAGCGTGAGCATCGTGGAACCTATCGAATCTATCCTGTGGCCAAGGGTGATCTGGAGTCGCTGCTAATGGGGTATGCACGGTTGCTGGGCAGTGACAATACCCAGTGGCTTGGGATAGTACACGATACGGTTAAGGCACGTGCCGATGGTCTGGAGGCAACCATTGATACCTTGAACATGTTGCCATACTGGGTCACTGAAAAACTCTTTACCGATCAGCATTTCGACATGCAGCCCCTTCTTCATTATGCCAATGATAGCGATGCCAGCGTTGTGGCACGATTTGTTGATGGCATACGTCACCAACGCATCCGCGAGGAGATACTTGGTAAGGGAAACAATGAATTTAGCTTTTGGTATGAGCGCTATCAGGACTATTTGGGCAAGGATAAGCTGTCGAGCGCCGGCATCGCCTTTGGGCGCATGCAGCAGTTGGCACAAAGCACACGCGAGCGTGGCCTGGTAGAACTTGCGGCGATTGATCTGGTTGGCCCAGCCGCAGTCTGGGATGTTGCTTGTCAGGAGCGTGGGACTCGCACTAAAAGGGAGGAGACGCGTGGTGCTTTTGGTCTGACCCATACCGGCTGGATGACGGTAAAATACATCGATCTCAGTTGTGAGCTACGTCAGCGCCCAGGTGCCTCACTGGTCCCATCCCAGTCGTACCGTCTCCGTGTGGTGGCCGACACCCAGACCCGCTATGTGATCAACAATAACCATCGCAACAACACCGAGCAGCGGGAGCTGGGCAGCTTCGTCATCGGCGGTGTACGCCACCACTTTACTCCCTCGATCCGCCTGCTCCAGTCCCGGTCTTCACGCAGCATGGGCTTGGTCTCTTTCAGCGGGCGGGCACATCTAGAGGGGTATGAGATTGGCGCACCGCGCATTGTTAAGGTGGAGTTGCCATGAAACAGTTAGTCACAGTCACTTTATTAGGCATCGCGGGGTTGTTCTCTGGCAACCTTTCGGCCTTCGACTTTAATGCCCTGGTCGAGCAACGGGAGCAGGCCGTCCCTGGCGGCGCGCTGATCTCACGGGAGGTTAAGGACGAGGCACAAAGCAGTCTGCGCAGTGACGAACAACGGCGCGCCCAAAGCATGGCCCCCCGCCAGCGTAGCTCAAGCAGCAGCACACCCACTCGATCCTCCAGTGTCACCTCCAATGATCCCTGTGAAGTACGCGATGTACGCCACTTTTCCAGTGGTCAGGTGCGTAGCGCGGTGGTGGACTGTAACTACAGCGCAATCATCGGCAGGATGGAGCGCTCAATGCCCTCCAATTACTTTCATGTCTACTGCCATACCGGGCCTGGGATGAGTCGCGGGGCCACACAGGCCGATACCGGCAGTGCCGTTGCTTGGATTGCGGCCCAGTGTCGGTAGGGGGCGATCATTCTGTTGCTGTGGGCCAGCCGATCGCCACCTCACTGCGCCGCTGATGCAGGAGTGATCACCTGCACCTTGGCCCACAGCCCTCGCGAGTGGGGGAAGCAGAGACTGCCGTCCGAGTGGATCATCTTCCAGTAGGAGAGCATCGCGCCGGGCAGGGCCGGGGCGATGAGCTCGACGCTGACCACCACCGTCTCGCCCGGTGGGGTATCGGGGATGGCTACGCGGGGCTTCACCGGCTTTAGTGGTGGGGCGATTTGCATCTCCTCCCCCTGGCGGCTGAGCACCACCAGCTCCTCGTCCATGCACTGTAGCTGGCGCCCTTCCCAGACCACCGCGCCGGTGTTTTGCAGCTCCCAGCTCTTGCGAAAGCGGGTACCGGCGATTACCCACTCCCCATCTTGCACGGTTATATCACGTACAAAGGCGCTGCGATCACCGGGCTTGACCTTTTCTGTCTGTGTAGAAAGCACCTCTCCGGCAAAGACCTGTTGCATCAGGTGCATTGGGTGGATGTGTAGTGCGTGGGCGATAGCCACCAGGGTGGTCAGGCTGGGGTAGCTGCTACCTTTCCATACCTCGTAGAGGGTCTGGCGGCTGATCCCGGCCCGGTAGCAGAGCTCAGAGAGGGAGAGCCCGCAGGCCTTGCTGCGTTGGCGTATATAGGACTCGATTGCTTTACCCATGGGGCCTACCGTCCGTTAGCTGTGCGTTAGTGTTCAGATAATCTGACAGATTTTTACGTGATGTGGGATAGGATTGCAAGCGTGAGCTGGTTCACAAAATTAGACTGATTTGGACGGATGAATGGGTGCAGTGATGTTCGAGTTGCTGGGGGCTGTAAAAGACAGTCTATTGCGGCGGCGTTCGGAGCGGGCGCAGCGCCTGGACACACAGATGTTGGGTGTCGGGCGCTGGCTGCTCTACTTGGCTTTTCTTTGGTTTGCCTGGAAGCTGTATGGTTTTTGGTTCGACGAACTGGGGCCGGCGCTTGTGCGGGCCGATCCCTCGTTAGCGGCGGAAGGGGTGCGCCAGGAGCAGGCCCGCGAATCCCTGTTTTATATCTTTGCCTTCTTTCTTGCCGGGCCAGTGGTACTCCTTTTTGCCTGGGTGGCGGTAGGGTTTGCCTATAACCTCTGTCGTGACACCTTTACCCGCATGTTGCCTTTGACTCGCCACCTGCTGATGCCGAGCCTGGTTGTTGCTGCGGTGCTACTGGCCGATGCCCATCGAGGCCAGTTGGCCGGTTTGCTGGCTGAGGGGTATTGGCTGGTTGAGCTGCGTATCGCTGAGGCAAGGGGGATAAGGGTGGTAGGGAGATAAAAGGTGGAGGCAGCTAGCAATACTGGCGGTGTAGTGCGATGGCGCGTGTCCCTGCGGTGTCAAGGACTTGCAGCGGGCTTTGTTAATGCTCTTGTCCTGTGAACCGCAGAGAAACTTGTTGACCCCCCATTGAAAGGAGGGTAGATTTTCGCCGCCCTACTCCGGGGTTTTGCGGTATCCCAAGCGATGCGTCTGATCTCCTTTAACCTGTTTCGTTCCCTCGGTATCGATGGGGTGGAACATATCAAGCCGGAGCAGATGTTTGCCGAGACGGCTACCCTGCGTGAGGCCGATTGGTTGCTCTATCCCGAATACTGGCAGATCAATAGCCTGACATACGCCCTCAAGCGGCGCATCTTTCCCTCTGTGGCCAGTTATCACCTGGGCCATGACAAGATCGAGCAGACCCGTGCCTTCATGACGGTCACCCCCCACCATGTGCCCCAGACGCTGATCCTGCCGGCTACCCCCAGTGCGATCGAGCAGATCCTGGAGGAGATGGTGTTGCCCGTGGTGGCCAAGGTGGTGCGCAGTTCGATGGGAGAGGGGGTCTTTCTGATCGAGACAGCTAGGCAATTGCGTGAGTATGCGGCGCAAAATGAGATCCTTTATGTACAGGAGTATCTGCCGCTGGAGCGCGATCTGCGTGTGGTGTGGGTGGGCAAAAAGGTGATCGGGGCCTATTGGCGTGAGCTGGGGGACGGCTTCCACTTTAATGTGGCCCGTGGTGGGCAGATCAATTTCGAGGATATTCCACAGCGGGCACTGGATCTGGTTGAGCAGGTCGCCGTGGAGTTGGGGATCGACCACGCCGGTTTCGATGTGGCGATGGTGGATGGTTACCCCTGGTTACTGGAGTTTAACCTGATGTTTGGTCTGGATGGGCTGAACAGGATGGGGGTGAGTGTGGGTGAGCATGTGCGCCTCTATCTGGAAGAGTGCAGTGATGAGCCGGACAAACCCGACAGCCCCCAGCCTGTGGCGGCCTGAAGGGCAAGGGGTAAGGGGCAAGAAGCAAGAAGCAAGAAGCAAGAAGCAAGAAGCAAGAAGCAAGAAGCAAGAAGCAAGAAGCAAGAAGCAAGGGGCTTGCTAGCCAACAAGCCCCCGCAGTA
>SLDE01000205.1 GCA_007125455.1 Ectothiorhodospiraceae bacterium | reverse complement strand
CCGATCAGGCGCACCCCGGTGCGGCTGGAGTTGTAGTGCACCGCCCAATCGGTGGCGAAGAAGGTCTCGATGTCGGCGGGGGTGAAAAAGTCCGGCGCGCCGTGGGGGCCGTAGACCACATGCAGGGTCCAGTGGCGTCCATAGGCCGGGCGTTGTATCGGCCCGCTGCTCCCGTGGTGCACGGTGCCGGGCGGGATGTGCAGCACATCGCCGGGGCGCAGCGGTCGCCCGCCGTGGCCGCCGAACTGGCCCAGGGTGAAGGTGGCCTTGCTGCCCAGATAGTCGGGCACCTGGATGCCGCCCTGGATCAGCAGGTAACTGCGCGCCCCGCCGCCCTGTACCGCGCCAAGGCGCAGGGTCTGGCCACGGCGGATGGCCTGCACCTGCCAACTGCCCAGCGGCTCCCCATCCAGTTCGGCCGCCATTTCGGCCCCGCAAAGTACGATGTGGGTGTCGGTGTGAAAGCGCAGGGTCGGGCCGTTGACCGTCAATTCCAGCCCGGCCGCGCCTTCGGGGTTGCCAAGCAGACGGTTGCCGAGGCGAAAGGCCAGACTGTCCATCGGGCCGGAGGGCGGCACACCGATATCCCAGTAGCCGACCCGCCCCGGCCAATCCTGCACCGTGCTCTGGGTACCGGCGGCCAACACCTCGATGGTGTCGGCCTGCCAGGGGTAGTCGTTCAGGTAGCGGGTGGTCTGTTGTCCCTGGGCAAATACCGCTTCACTGACGATGCGGCGCAGGTAGTCCAGATTGGTCTCCAGCCCGGCCAGGGTGGTGGCGGCCAGCGCCTGTTGCAGTCTACCCAGTGCGTCTTCGCGATCACTGCCGTGGACGATCAGCTTGGCGATCATCGGGTCATACCAGGGGGTGATCTCGCTGCCGCGTTCCACCCAGGTATCCACCCGGCAGTCGGTGGGAAAAGCTGCCTCGGTCAGCAGCCCACTGGCGGGCTGGAAGGCCTTGCCGGGGTCTTCGGCGTAGAGGCGAACCTGGATCGCGTGACCATTGGGGGCAGCGGGGCGCAGTGCGGCCAGCTCACCCAGCTCGCCGGCACCGCAGCGCAGCATCCATTCGACCAGATCCACCGCGTATACCGCCTCGGTGACCCCGTGCTCCACCTGCAGGCGGGTGTTGACCTCGAGGAAATAGAAGTCGTGGCTGTGGGCATCGACGATGAACTCCACGGT
The DNA here is from genome assembly GCA_007125455.1 of Ectothiorhodospiraceae bacterium. GTDB lineage: Bacteria > Pseudomonadota > Gammaproteobacteria > Thiohalomonadales > Thiohalomonadaceae > SLDE01. Next base: position 3,331 of record SLDE01000205.1, on the reverse strand, counting down.
CCCGGCGGAGCGGTAGTGGACCTGTTTGCCCAAGGCCTCGGCGGTGGCCAGCAGCGCCGTGCGCACGCTTTCCGGCAGTCCGGGGGCCGGGGTCTCCTCGACCACCTTCTGGTTGCGCCGTTGCAGCGAGCAGTCACGCTCGCCCAGTGCGATCACCTCGCCCTGGCCATCGCCGAACAGTTGCACCTCAATGTGGCGCGCGGCGGTGACAAACTTTTCCAGAAAGATCCCGCCGTTGGCGAAATTGTTTTCCGACAGGCGACGCACCGAGTCGAAGGCCTGGCGCAGTGTGGCCTCGTCTTCGCACAGTTGCATGCCGATGCCGCCGCCACCGGCGGTGCTCTTGAGCATCAGCGGATAGCCGATGCGCGTGGCCTCGCTGATGGCCTGTTCCAGATCCTGTAACAGCTCGCTGCCCGGCAGCAGCGGAACACCGCTTTGCATCGCCAGATCACGCGCGGTGTGCTTGAGGCCGAACAGGCGCATCTGCTCGGGGTTGGGGCCGAGAAAGACGATCCCCTCCGCCTCGCAGCGTTCGGCAAAGGCAGCGTTTTCCGACAGAAAGCCATAGCCCGGATGGATCGCCTCGGCACCACAGGCCTTGGCCAGGGCGATGATCCGCTCACCCTGCAGATAGGACTCGCTGGCGGCGGCCTCACCGATGCAATGGCTCTCATCGGCCTGGACAACATGCAGCGAGTGGGCGTCGGCCCTGGAATAGATCGCCACCGAGGCGATCCCCAGGCGGCGCAGGGTACGGATGATGCGACAGGCGATCGCACCACGGTTGGCGATAAGGACCTTGTTGAACATCGTAGCATCTCACGCAATGGGCGGGCCGTCCCGCCGGGGTGTCGTGGAACCGGGTCGTCCCGATTCGTTTATTTCAAAAAGGATTCACCGCAAAGACGCAAAGGTGTTGAGGTGGTGCACTGACGTAATGGCTGTCATGACCTTGCTCTATACATTTATGTATGGAGTGGATGGTTACCCCGATTCATCATCAGCATTCTTTCCTTTGCGTCTTTGCGGTGAGATCTTCTGTTTTAGTCCCAGATCAACATCTCCACCGGTGTCGGGTTGTAGGCATTACACGGGTTGTTGAGCTGTGGGCAGTTGGAGACCAGTACGCGCAGGTCCATCGCGGCGACCATTTCGACGTATTTACCCGGTGCGGAGATGCCGTCGACAAAATCCAGCCCGCCGTCGGGGCTGACCGGCACATTCATGAAAAAATTGATGTTGCTGGTCAAGTCGCGCTTGCTCAGACCACCGTCGTGTTCGGCGATGATCTTGAGAAAGTTGTCGCGGCAACTGTGCATCGGCTTTTTGTCCAGGGCGTAGCGCACCTGATTGGATTCGGCGGCACAGGCCCCGCCCAGGGTGTCGTGGCGGCCACAGGTATCGGCGGTGATGGTGAGCATCAGACGGCCCCGGTTGGAGAGCAGGCGGCTGCCGCTGCTCAGGTAGATATTGCCCTGGGCGGTGATGGTGTCGGTGGCGCTGTAGCGCTCGCTGCTGTCGTGCAGGTGGTAGAACAGGGTGTCGACCGCCTGATTGCCTTCCAGGTCGAGGATGCGCAGGGTCTGGCCCTTGCGGAGCACCGCCATCCACGGATCGCCACCGGGGACGATCTCGCGGTATACGGCATCGCGTGGGTCGAGCGGGCTTTCGATAAGCGTGGTCATGGCGTTTACCCCTGACAGTAATAGATGGCGGTGTTTTGGAAGGCGCGCTCGTTTTCCGGGCACAGACGGCGACAGGGATCGTCCTCACCGGCCGCCGCTGCGGGCTGGATCTCGAGTCGCAGTGGACCGGGGGCGTAGTGAGGCGCCGGGTCGAGGGGATGGTGCGCACTCTGTATCACCACCAGGGTGTCCATCTCGGCACGCAGGGTCACGTAGGCAGCGGCGTGGGAGTGGTGCTCGACAAAGCGCAGTGCGCCGCCCTCATCGACGGCAAGCTTGCTGAAAAAGTTGAGGTTGGGCACCAGGTCGCGCACCCCCAGTCCCCACTTGCCCAGCTCGATCAAAAACAGCTCGCGGCCATGGCGGTGGAAGTCGTTACGGGCCTCCTGGTAGCGCGACTCCCCCCAACGCTGGCGCACCCCTTCGGCATCGGAGCAGCCACCGATGGTGTCGTGCCAGCCCAGGTCTTCGTCGATGAGGGAGCACATCACCCGGCCCATGTCCGAGTAGAGCATGTGGCCGCGCTGCAGTTTCTGGGTGTGCTGGCCCTTGAGGGTGTCGGCCATGTTGTAGCGTTCCAGCGGGTTGTGCGGGTTGTACAGCAGTACCCCGGCGTTGGCGCGGCCTTCCAGGTCGGTGATGCGCAGGCTGTAGCCACGGCGCAGGATCAGCGATCCGTTGCGCCCACCGGGCAAAATCTCCTGATGGACGCAGTGGGTTGTGGGCTCACTCATGGTGGTGCTCCTTGGCAGGCAGATCCGGCTCTGGCGGCAGACCGACGGAGTCGCGGATGTCGTGATACAGGCCGGGGTCGGTTTGCCCCAGCGGGATGTCGTAGGTGATGCGTGCCCCATAGGCACCGGGGGCCTGTGGATCGTGGCGCGGGCGATCAAATACCAGCAGGCGGCTGCCGAGATAAAACCCTTCCTTCAGGTCGTGGGTGATCATCAACACCGTTACCCCGGTGCGTCGCCACAGTTCGAGGATGAGCTGATGCATGTCGGCACGAATACCGGGATCGAGTGCGCCAAAGGGTTCGTCGAGCAGCAGGATGCGCGGCTGGCGAATGATCGCCTGGGCGATGGCCAGGCGTTGCTGCATACCACCGGATAGCTCTGACGGGTAGCGTGTTGCGGCATCGGCCAGTCCGACCGAGGCCAGCGCCTCCATCGCCCGCTCGCGGGCCTGCCGTCGTGCTGCGCCGAACAGGCGTCCCAGTAGGGGTGAACCGGCAAATTCCTCGCCGAGCATCACGTTTTGCAGTGCATTGAGGTGGGGCATTACCGAATAGCGCTGGAACACGACTCCCCGGTCGGGGCCGGGTTCGCCGGGCATGGGCTCACCATCGAGCAGCAGTTGGCCACGAGTGGGTTCTTCCTCACCCAGCAGCAGGCGCAGGAAGGTGGTCTTGCCGCAGCCGGAAGCGCCGACGATGGTGACGAATTCGCCGGCCTCGATCTTCAGGCTGATGTTTTCCAGCACCACCTGATCGGCGTAGTTTTTCCACAGGTGTTTCAGTTCGATACGGCTCATTTACCCCTCCCGTCCCGGTACCAGGGAAACAGATAGTGGCTAAGGCGACGCAACAGGATGTCGAGCAGCCAGGCCAGCAGGGTGATCCATGCCACGTAGGGCAGGATGGT
>SLDE01000255.1 GCA_007125455.1 Ectothiorhodospiraceae bacterium | reverse complement strand
GCAGGAACTTCATGTAAGTATGCGCTCACCCTGCCACCCTGCGCAACGATACAGCACCCGCCAGCACAATGGGCTAGACTTGTGTAGCTCCTCGCTCTTCGCGGAGGTCTCCATGTCCATTGCCTTATGTGGCAGCAGCGTCTCCCCCGGCACCGCCATCGGCAGGGCCAGGGTACAACAGCTTGGTCAACTCGATGTCAGTGAGTATGCGCTGCCTGCCCGCCATCTGGACGCGGAAGTGGCACGACTCCACCGGGCGCTGGAGATCGCCCGCGAACAACTACACACCATTCGCGCCCGTATCCCCAGCGACACCCCCCAGGATATCGCCGCCTTTATCGACACCCACCTGCTGATGCTCGACGACAGCGCGTTTTCGCGTGTCCCTGCCGAGATCATCCACCAACGCCGCTGCAACGCCGAGTGGGCACTCAAACTACAGCAGGACGCCCTGGTGCAGGTCTTCGATGCCATGGAGGATCCCTACCTGCGTACCCGCCGCGATGACGTAGAGCACCTGGTACGCCGGGTCCAGCAGATCCTGCTGCGTGCAGAACACCCCCCCGGCGTGCAGATCGAGCGCGAGAGTGAACCGCGCATCCTGATCGCCGTCGATTTGGCCCCCAGCGAGATGCTGCTATTGCACCAACAACAGATCGCCGCCATTGTCACCGAGCGCGGCGGCCCGCTATCCCATACCGCGATCCTCGCCCGCAGCCTGGGGATCCCGGCGCTGGTGGGGGTAAACCAGGCCACCCGTCTGCTGCACGACAACGAACTACTGGTGGTCGATGCCAACCACGGCACCCTGTTATGTGAACTCGACGACGCCCAGCTCAAGGGCTTCCAACGCCAACAAAAGGCCGAACGCCGACAACGCCGCCAACTGGACAGGCTGCGCAATGAGCCGGCCCTGAGCCTGGACGGGGTGGCCCTCAGCCTGCATGCCAACATCGAGTCCGGCGACGATATCCGCACCCTGCAACGGGTTGGGGCGGCTGGGGTGGGCCTCTATCGCACCGAATACCTGTTCATGAACCGCCCCCACCCACCGGACGAGGAGGAGCAGTATCAGAGCTATCGCGATACCCTGCGCCGCCTCAAGGGGGTGCCGCTAACCATCCGCAGCCTGGATATCGGCAGCGACAAGCAAAGCGACCCTGGCAGCACGGCGAACTGCAGCAACCCAGCCCTGGGCCTGCGTGCAGTGCGCCTGTGCCTACAGGATCTCCCCCTGTTTCGCAGCCAGCTGCGTGCCATCCTGCGTGCCTCGGCCCACGGCCCGCTACGTCTGCTGATCCCCATGCTCACCAGCCATCAAGAGATCACCCAGGTCAAACGCCTACTGGTCCAGGTACGCGACCAGCTACGCCGGGAAGCCCGGCCCTTCGCCCCCGCCGTTCCCCTGGGGGCGATGATCGAGGTCCCGGCGGCGGCGCTCTGCGCCGATATCTTTGCCCGCCAGTTCGATTTTCTCTCCATCGGCACCAACGATCTGATGCAGTACACCCTGGCCACCGATCGGGTCGATGAGAGCGTCAACCACCTGTTCGACCCCCTCCACCCCGGCGTGCTGCGCCTCATCGCCATGGTGATCAAAGCGGCACACAGCGCCGGCAAGCCACTAAGCATGTGCGGCGAAATGGCGGGCGATGCCCGACTCACCCCGCTGCTGCTGGCGATGGGGCTGCGGGAGTTCAGTGCCCCACCGGCCAGCCTGCCCGCCGTCAAGCAGGTGATCCGCCGATCGGATATCGGCAAACTGCAAAGGGCACTGGGCCGTAGCCTCGACAGCAGCGATCCTAAGCGCATTGCCCAGCGCCTGGAGGGCTTGCTGCGCTAGTCAGCCTGCACCCAAATGGGGCAAAATACCCCTTTACCCACCACTGGATAAAGCATGAGCGCCCAATACATCGATACCCCCGAAGCCCTGCAGGCCCTCTGCCAACAACTTTCCCAGGTAGAGTGGTTTACCCTCGATACCGAGTTTCTCCGCGAAAGCAGCTACCGCGCCCGTCTTTGCCTGCTCCAGGTGGCTACCCCGGAGTTGGTCGCCTGTATCGATCCCCTTCCCCTGCCGGATCTGGAGCCGCTGTTTGAGTTGCTGTTTGATCGCTCGATCACCAAGGTGCTGCACTCTGCCCACCAGGATCTGGAGATCTTTTATGATCTGACCGGCCAGGTGCCCGGCCCCATCTTCGATACCCAGATCGCCGCCACCCTGCTCGGCCAAGGGGATCAGGTGGGCTACGGTGCACTGGTCAAGGAGGTGGTGGGCATCGAGTTGGAGAAGGGGCAATCACGCACCGATTGGTGTCGCCGCCCGCTGGATAATGCCCAGCTCGACTACGCCGCCGATGACGTACGCCACCTGCGTCAAGTCTATCTACATCAGCGCCAACAACTGGCCGAACTAGGGCGCGAACAGTGGCTGGCGGAGGACTTTGCCGCCCTGGAAGATCCAGGCCGTTACAGCAACCCGCCCCAACAAGCCTGGCTGCGCATCAAGGGCAGCAACCGTCTGCGCGCGGGGCAGTTAGCGGTACTGCAGGCACTGGCCGCCTGGCGCGAGCAGCAGGCCAAAGAAAACGACAAGCCGCGCCGCTGGATCCTCAAGGACGAGGTATTGGTCGACCTGGCGCGCATCCTGCCCGACAAGCCCCAGCAACTGAGCAAGATCCGCGGGCTGGATGACAATACCCTGCGCCGCCACAGTGACACCCTGCTGGCGGAGATCGCCCGTGCCAAGCAGCTACCCAAGGAGCAATGGCCAAGCCCCAAGACGGGCCCACGCCTTCCCCCGGAGCAAGAGCCACTGGTCGATGTGTTGATGGCGCTGCTACGTCAGCGCTGCCAACAACAACAGATCAGCCCCGGCGCGGTGGCCGGGCGTCGCGAACTGGAGCGACTGGTAATGGGGGAGCAAGAGCTGAACCTGCAACAAGGCTGGCGTGCCGCCGTGGCCGGGGAGGCCCTGCAGCGCCTGCTCAATGGCGAGCTGGCGCTGATGGTTATCGACGGCCAGCTTGACGTGATCGAGCGGGAATAGCCGGTGACGCGCCAGGACCGACACTATCGTTATCCATGGCGCGCCGACAACCAGGTGGAGCTACTGGTGGATGGGGAAAACTTCTTCCCCGCCATGCTGCAGGCTCTCGCCCAGGCCCGCCGCTATGTCCTGCTGGAGTTCTACCTGTTCGAATCGGGCCGACTCAGCCAACGCTTCATCCATGCCCTTTGCCACGCCGCTGAGCGAGGGGTCGGCGTTTATCTGCTGTTGGACGACTTTGGTGCCCGCCGACTGTCGGCCAGTGAGCGGCAACGCCTACAACGGGCCAATATTCACCTGGCCTGGTACAACCCGCTACGCTACGGCAAATGGCGACGCAATCTGTTTCGTGACCATCGCAAACTGCTGTTGATCGACGGCATCCTGGGCTTTACCGGTGGGGCCGGGATCGCCGACGAGTTTGATACCAGCGGTAAGCCACTGGGGTGGCACGAGGTCATGGTCGCCTTTCGTGGCCCGGTGCTGGCCGACTGGCAACACCTCTTTACGGAAAATTGGCAGCGACTCAGTGACACCCCGCTCCCCGCACTGCCCGTACCTGACCACTGCCACCGCCAGTCGCAACAGGCGAGGCTAACCATCAATGCCCCAGGGCAAATGGGGGTGAAACGCTCCCTGCTGCGTCAGTTGCAACAGGCGCAGAGGAGGATCTGGATCGCCACCGCCTACTTTATCCCCTCATGGAAGATCCGCCGCCGCCTGCGCCGTGCCGCCCGGCGCGGGGTCGATGTACGGCTGCTGCTCCCCGGTCCTCATACCGACCACCCTGCGGTGCGCCACGCCGGACGCCGCTATTATGCCGGGCTGCTGCGCCAGGGAGTACGCATCTACGAATACCAACCCCGCTTTATTCACGCCAAGCTACAACTTTGCGATGACTGGGTATCGGTGGGGTCGAGCAACATCGATCGCTGGAATCTACGCTGGAATCTGGAGGCCAACCTGGAGGTGGAAGGGGAGCCCCTCGCCAGCCAGATGGTCGCACTGTTTGAACAGGACTTTGCACAAAGTGCCGAGATCCACTATCAGGACTGGCAAGTGCGCCCCTGGTATCGGCGGCTGCAGGAAAGGGGCTGGGGATGGGTTGACCGCTGGCTGGAACGATTCAGCCAGCGCTCATGACAGCGACGCTTAGGCCTTCACGTCGAGATTATGTCCCATCGAGCCCTCAGGGCGGGGGGTCGGCGCATCGGGCAGCGCCGCAATCAGGCCATCGGCGGTCTGCTGCTGGATATCCAGGGACTTTTTCAGGGTCGAGATCGTTACCGCATCACCGACCCGCTCGGCGGTGTTGGCGATCGAAGCGGCCGCGACGTTGTTTACCACGTCCATGAATGCCTCCTGATAAAGATATTGAGGTGGGTTCACTTACAGGGTGGAACACATCGCACCCGATTGCAAGTCCCCTAGCGCTTTTTGCCCGCCGCCTTCTTCGCCGGGGCCTTCTTCGCCGGGGCCTTCTT
>SLDE01000232.1 GCA_007125455.1 Ectothiorhodospiraceae bacterium | reverse complement strand
TGTCAAGAACGGGCCGAACCGTGTCGAGCTGGATGACAACTTCCATGTTGGCTTCCGCATGATGTTCTAGTCTGTTGTTACTCGAAAAAAATGGCCACTCACTGAGTGGCCATTTTTTGTTGAGGGAACTGCGGGTAGCTTGTTAGGCGATCAAGGCGGCCTCCAGCTCGGCAAAGGTCTTGGCCACCTCGGTGGTGTCGATGTTTACCCCCAATTGTTTGCTGATCTGCTTGGTGGAGAAGATCCCGCGCACGACCTGGCGTTTGTCGTCGCTCAGATCGACTACCAGGGCATGTTGGCGTCCCACCCGTTTCATCGTTTCGACAATATCCCCTACCTTGGCATTCTCCACATCGACCATGTAAAGCACCTCCAGCTTGTCTGCCGGGGTCATGATGTCGCGCAGGAAGATCTCATTACGCTTGCCGCCCACCTCCTTTAGGTAGGTGAGTGGCCGATCACCGTGCAGATCCGTGGCGGTGATGATCCCCAGGATGGCGTTGCTCTGATCGGTGACCAGCAGCAGTCTGACGCCACTGGCGATCATGCGTTGTTCGGCGGCATCCAGGCTGGCACAGGGCCCCATGGTGATTGCGGCAACCTTGGTGAAGTCGGTCATGACATCGATAGCGGCGCTCGCGGCGGTGACCTTCTCCGGTAGGCGTTGGGGTGGGCGGTGATAGGTGCTATCACTGCTCAGACTGGTGTAGGGCAGTGGTGTGTAGTTTTCAGACATCGGCGCCTCCATTGGTATGTTGTGTGCCGTCCTTTATGAATAAGGCATGACAGCGACTTTTGCAATGAAGTGCGTAACTAAAGTTTTTTCGTCAGATATCAGTCGTATAAATGACAGTATGTGCTTATATGCTTTAAGGGGGGGGAGGGAGTGGGTGGTGGTGGGCGCTGCCCACCACCGTGGCGGCTCAGCCAGCCATATCCTTGAGTTTTTTCAGTGGCAGGATCTTCACCATGGTCCGAGCGGGCTTGGCCGCCACATCCATGGTCTCGCCGGGCTTGAAGGGGTTGGGGACGTTTTTGCGGGCACGCTGTGCGGGCTTGCGTACGGTCTTGATCTTCATCAGGCCGGGGATGGTGCAGACGCCGGCGGCGCCTTTTTTCACGTGCCCCTCGATGAGCCCTCCCAGGGAGTCGAGCACCGCAGCGACCTCCTTGCGGGGCAGGCCGGTTTCTTCTGCGATGGCCTGCAGCATGGCAGTCTTGGTCATCGGTTCTTTGATCGCCTTGAGGCGTTTGGGGGTGGCTGGCTTGCTAACCGCCGCCTTGGGGGCGGCCTTCTTGGTGACGGCCTTTTTCGTCGGGGCCTTCTTCGCGGCGGCCTTTTTCTTTGCAACCATGGTTACTCTCCTTGGATTTTTTCGGTCAGGGAATGGTGCTACAGGCTGATTCTCCAATGAGGTTGGAAAAAAGACAAGCTATCTGTGTGGTTACGCGATGTTTTTTTCGCACCCACTCGCTCCCTGCATTAATATTACGGCCAGATTAAGGTATAACGGTGCCCTTAAATGCCAGCCTTGAGTTTTTAACCTGACGGCATCAGATACCCGTAGGGTATGTGTACCACCCTGTAGGAGATGTGTGGATGATAAGTGAATACAGAGGTGGTGGATGTATGAGGTGATCGCCCAAGCGGGCATACTCATCCTTTGCGGGGTGTTGTGGCGTGTCTTCGCTCCGCAGGGTTTGGGTGGCGATACCCTGCGCCATAGCCTGACCACACTGGTCTATGTGTTGCTGTTACCGGCTCTGGTGCTGGTGGTGTTGTGGCGTGCACCCTTGTCGCTGGATGCATTGTGGGTAGCGCTGTTGGCCGCCAGCGGGGTGATCTTCGCCCTGGCTCTGGCCTGGCTGTGGTTTCGCCGCCGGGCCCCCTCGCGGGCGGTGCTGGGCACCGTGCTGCTGGCCTCGGCCTTTCCCAATGCCACCTATCTTGGCCTGCCCGTGCTGGAGGCCAGCCTGGGGGAGTGGGCGCGCACCATCGCCATCCAATACGACCTGTTTGCCTGTACCCCGCTGTTGCTGAGCGTGGGTGTGTTGCTGGCACAGCGTTATGGGGAGTCCGCTGAGACGGCGCACCCGCTGCGCAACCTGTTGCGGGTGCCCCCGCTATGGGCCGCCGTGCTAGGTGTTTCTCTTAATCTTGCCGGGGTGCCGCTGCCCGATCTGCTCGGTGGTGCGCTGGATATGCTGGCCGCCGGCGTGATTCCTCTGATGCTCTTCTCCCTGGGGCTGGCATTGCGCTGGGGCGATAGTTGGCAGGGTAAGTGGTCGCTGCTGATCCCGGTGGTATTGATCCAGCTGCTGATCACCCCATTATTAGTGTGGGGCCTGGCACAGGGGACGACGCTGGAGGGTGAGGTGCTCACCGCCGTCGTGCTAGAAGCGGCGATGCCTGCTATGGTTTTAGGAATAGTGTTGTGTGATCGCTACCGTCTCGATAGTGGCCTCTATGCCATGGCGGTGACACTTTCAACGGTGTTTGGAATGCTCACACTGCCGTTGTGGTTTGCCTTGCTGATGAGCAGCTAATGATGCCGTTGTCTGTGAACGGTGTTGCATTATGGGCCTGGTACTGGGATATTTGTCGTCATTATTGTGTCGGTGATAATGGGCCAATGTCAGCACGACACTACACTCGTATCAATTGTTTGGAGCCGTACTAAAATAATGCTCAAGTACCTGACAGCCGGGATGTTTCTTCTGCTCATGCTGCTTTCGTCAGCATGGGCGAGCGAGATCTTTTACGTCCATGATGAGCGTCGGCTGGGTGTTCGTCCAAGCGCCGACTCGAGCAGTCGGCCACTGGAGGTGATCGACACGGGCGCTCGCATGGAGTTGCTTGAGCGCTCCGGTAACTATGCCCTGGTGCGCACCGAGAGCGGTACCGAGGGCTGGGTGAGTGCTACCTTTATCAGTCAGGACAAACCCGCCCTGGTCCTGCTCGATGAGCTTCGCCAGTCCCATGAGCAGTTGCAACAGCGTCTGGTACAACTTGAAGAAGCGCTGATGGACAGCGAGGACGAGAAGGCCGAGATGGCCAAGGGGCTGCAGCAGGCCCGCCTGGTGCATAAGCAGCTGGAACAGGCGATCGCCAACTACCGCCAGCAACTCAAGGAAGAGGAGGATCACCACCTAAGCTGGCTGCTGCCCCCTTTGCTGGGTATTGGGCTGTTTCTGTTTGGGATCTTCCTTGGGGTGCGCTGGGACAGACACCGTATCTCCGAGCGTATGGGCGGGCTGGAGATCTAGATATGTCGTATCTACTCGCCCCCTCTCCCCCAATGGGGGAGAGGGGATAAAGGAGACGAGCAGTTACGATGTGTCATTTATTCTGAGGCACTACATTAACCCCAGCGCTCTGCACCATAACCACCACTGTTGGCGATATGCCCCCGGTAGAGCTCGGGCAACTCCTTGACCACCGACGCCTGTACCGAACTGCGCTCCAGTAGGCGCTCAGACCACTTGGTCAGCCTGGGCAAACGCTCCAGCAGCCCCATGGGTGACCAATCCTCCAGCAGTGCCATGCGCATGAACAGTGGCGCGTAGGCCGCGTCGATCAGCTGAAACTCCGTACCATTGAAGAACTCGCCCTTCACCTGGGGCTCCAGCTGCGCCAGCTTGCCGCGCAGCTCGCTTTCTGCCTGCACACAGCCCTCCTTGTCCTTGGCCATCACCATGCTGAACTGGGTCATGAACAGGGTAGAGGCAAACTCGATCCAGGCACGGTTCTGCGCCTTGCGCAACGGATCGGCCGGATGCAAGGATGGCGGATTCACCTCATCCAGGTACTCCATGATCACCGCCGACTCAAACACCACCTCATCGCCGACCCGCAAAACCGGTACCTTGCCCAGTGGCGAGACCTGCGAAAACCACGTCGGCGGGTTACGCAGGTCGATATAGTTGATGTCGTAATCGACCCCTTTCTCCTTCAGGATGATCACCGAGCGCTGTACAAAGGGGCAGAGTTTGAAGCTGATCAGTTCGGGTTTCATAGGTCTCCTCATTTCAGTTTTTTATCTGTCTCACCGCCCAAAGCGGGGTTGGTCGTTGACTCACGATTAGGGACTGGGATTGGGATACTGCTGGTGGATCGCCTCGATCCCATCGAGCACCTCATCACCTAGGCGAAGATCGATACTGGCGATATTGCTTTTGAGCTGCTCCATGGTGGTGGCGCCGATCAGGTTGCTAGCGACAAAGGGGCGGCTGTTCACATAGGCCAGCGCCATCTGTGCCGGGTCTAGCCCATGCTGTTTGGCCAGGGCCACATAGGCGCTGGTGGCCGCCTCGGCCTGGGGATTGCTGTAGCGGTTGTAGTCGGGGAACAGGCTCAGCCGGGCCCCCTCCGGGCGTGCGCCCTGCTGATACTTGCCAGACAACACCCCAAAGCCCAGTGGCGAGTAGGCCAGCAGGTTCACATCCTCGCGGTGAGCAACCTCGGCCAGCCCCACCTCAAAGCTACGGTTAAGCAAACTGTAGGGGTTCTGAATACTGGCTACGCGGGGCATCTGCAGGCAGTCGGATAACTGCAGGTAACGCATCACCCCCCAGGCGGTCTCGTTGGACAGGCCCACATGGCGGATCTTGCCCTCCTTGACCAGATCATTGAGCAACTGCAGGGTCTCGATGATCGGCACCGGGCGATCCTCTGGATCGTGTACATAGCCCAGCTTACCGAAAAAGTTGGTTTTGCGTTCGGGCCAGTGCAGTTGATACAGATCGATGTAATCGGTCTGCAGTCGCTTCAGGCTGTCGTTGATCGCCTTGGAGATATTGTGCCGGTCGAGTCGGGCCTGGCCATTGCGCACATGGGGCAGCCAGTCACCGCAAGGGCCACAGACCTTGGTGGCCAGTACCACGTTTTCTCGCTGGCTGCTGCGTTTGAGCCACTTGCCGATAATGGTTTCGGTGCTGCCGAAGGTTTCGGCACGCGGGGGCACGGCATACATCTCGGCGGTGTCGATGAGGTTGACCCCCTGCCCGGTGGCGAAGTCGAGCTGGGCAAAGGCCTCTTTCTCGCTGTTTTGCTCACCAAAGGTCATGGTTCCTAGCCCGATCAGGCTAACGGATAGGCCGGTTCTGCCCAGTTTTCGGTAGTGCATTGACGCTCTCTCCCTGTGGGGGTTTGCCCGAATATAACGCGCATCGACAAAAACGGCCAGCCATTGAGCACAAACCACCCTTGGGTGGGTATAAGTATACATAATGCGTACAAATGGATATGGTGGAACGAATACTTGACAGTGGTGGTCACAAAAGGTGTAGTAGCCTGCTGAACTAGCCATGAGGATATACCGATGAGCCATGATGCCTCGGACACCGACAAGCTGCTTGAATTGCAGCATGAATGCGACCTGTGCAAGGAGGCGATCATCGAAGAGGGCGACCCGCGCATTAAAGAGAAGATGGAAGGGGTATGCGAGATCTGTCAGAAGGTGCGGGTTCGGGTTCCCGATCTGATCGAGCTGCGCAAGAAGATGCAGGACTTCAATGCCAAGCACAAGCACTAATACCGGCGGCCGTGTTGTCATCGCGGCCCTGTTTTGCCCACCCCGCATCGTATAGAATATCCCCCCCGCACCTCGGGTGCCTCCCCAACCGGAAGATCGATGTCCCAAGCCATTCCCAAGGTCGGTTTTGTCAGCCTCGGCTGCCCCAAGGCCACTGTCGATGCCGAGCGCATCCTCACCCAACTGCGCGCCGAAGGCTACCAGATCGTGCCCGACTATCAGGGGGCCGAGCTGGTGGTGGTCAACACCTGTGGCTTCATCGACGCGGCGGTGGAGGAATCACTGGAGACCATCGGCGAGGCGCTCAACGAAAATGGCCGGGTGATCGTCACCGGTTGCCTGGGCGCCAAGGAGGGGGTGGTGCAAAGTGCCCACCCTCAGGTTCTGGCGGTCACCGGCCCCAACTCCCTGGAAGAGGTGATGGCGGCGGTACACCACCATCTGCCGCCCCAGCACGACCCCTGGACCGATCTGGTCCCCCCCGGTGGGATCAAGCTCACCCCCCGTCACTATGCCTATCTGAAGATCGCCGAGGGCTGCAATCAGCAGTGCAGTTTTTGCATCATCCCCTCGATGCGCGGTCGTCTGGCCAGCCGGCCCATCGGTGAGATCCTGGAGGAGGCGGAGAAACTGGTCGAGGACGGGGTGCAGGAGTTATTGATCGTCGCCCAGGACACCGCTGCCTACGGGGTGGACAAAAAATACCGCACCGACTTTTGGCAGGGCCGCCCGCTCAAGACCGACATCGACACTCTGGTCAAACAGCTGGGCTCCCTGGGTGCTTGGCTGCGACTGCACTACGTCTATCCCTATCCGCGGGTCGACCGCCTGGTCGAGCTGATGGCCGACGGCTACGCCCTGCCTTACCTGGATGTTCCTCTGCAACACGCCAGCCCCAGCGTACTCAAGGCGATGCGCCGTCCCGCCGACAGCGAGAACATGCTGCGCCGCATCGAGACCTGGCGCGATATCTGCCCCCCACTGACCCTGCGCTCCACCTTTATCGTGGGCTTTCCCGGCGAGACCGAGCGCGACTTCGAGATGTTGCTGGAGTTCATGCAGGAGGCGCAACTGGACCGTGCCGGGGCCTTCGCCTACTCGCCAGTGGCCGGAGCCCCGGCCAACGCACTGCCCGGCGCGATCCCCGAAGAGCTTAAGCAGGAGCGCCTGGAACGCTTCATGGAATTACAGACCGCGATCAGCGCCGACAAGCTGCAACAGCGTGTCGGTACGAGTGCCACGGTACTGGTCGACGAGGTGATCTGTAGTGAGGCGATCGCCCGCAGTCCCGCTGAGGCACCGGAGATCGATGGCGTGGTGGTCTTACGAGGATTTGACGGGCTAGAGCCCGGAGATGCACTGGATGTCGTGATCAATGCCGCCGACGAGCACGACCTCTACGCCATCGCTTCCGAGCAACCCCGGTAGGAGCAGCTACGCCGCGACGGGGCAGTGGCTGCATTTTTGTAGGAGCGGCTCCGCCGCGATAAAGCTGAATTTTTGTAGGAGCGGCTCTGCCGCGATGAAGCAGCAGCAAGTGACAAGAAACAAGTAGCAAGCGAAGTCAGACTGCCTCTTTCCACTTGCCACTTGTAACTGCTTTTACCCCTCTCTTACCGCCTTGTACTCGGCCGCGCGAGGATGGGGTGCATAGGCCCCGTCCTCGTCATGGTGCTCGCGTCCGGTGACGGGCGGGTTGAAGGTACAGATCAGGCGCATGTCTTCCTTGCCACCGCGCAGCAGATGCTCGTCGTGGTCGTCCAGCAGGTAGAGGGTGCCGTCCTTGATCGGGTGTACCTTGCCGGTCTTCAGATCCTCGATCTCCCCATCACCGGCGACACAGTAGACCGCTTCCACATGGTTTTTGTACCAAATGTGGGTCTCGGTGCCCGCCTTGATGATGGTTTCATGGAAGGAGAAGCCCGCCTTGTCGTCATCGAGGACAAAGCGGCGGCTCACCCAGTTGCCGTTTTCGGCATGTACTTCACGCTCGCTGCCGATGATCTCGTCCAGATTGCGTACGATCATGCCACGATCCCTTTGCGCGCATCGTCGCTACGCTGCAGCACATCACCGATGGCTTTGTCGATCAGGGCCATGCCTTCGCGCAGGGTCTCTTCCTCGATGGTCAGCGCCGGCAGGAACTTGACCACGCTGTCGTCGGCACCGGCCAACTCGATGATCAGGTGATTGGCAAAGGCCTCCTTGGAGACCTCGCCGGGGAAGCCGCCACGTCCGATATCCAGGCCCCACACCATGCCACGCCCGCGCAGTTCGATATCCAGCTGCGGATACTTGTCGGCAATCTTCTGCAGCTCTTCCTGCATGATCCTGCCCTTGTACTTGATCGACTCGGAGAAATCCTCGTTCTCCCAGTAGCTCAGCGCCTGGGTGGCGGCGACAAAGGCGAGGTTGTTACCCCGGAAGGTGCCGGTGTGCTCACCAGGCTGCCACTGGTCCAACTCGGGACGCATCAACAGGATCGCCATCGGCAGGCCACCACCAATCGATTTGGACATGCAGACCATATCGGGCTTGATACCGGCCTCTTCGAAGCTGAAGAAGGTACCGGTACGGCCATTGCCTACCTGGATATCGTCGATGATCAGCAGGATATCGAATTCGTGGCACAGCTCAGACAGCTCCTGCAGCCATTTGGTGCTGGCCACATTGATGCCACCTTCGCCCTGTACGGTCTCAACAATGATCGCCGCCGGCAGATCGATGCCGGAGGAGCCATCGGTGAGGAACTTGCGCAGGTAGTCGATGGTGTTCACATCGGGGCCAAAGTAGCCGTCGAAGGGTACCGAATCGGCGTTGTTGCGCGCCCCGTAGGACTCATCACGGTAGAAGTCGTTACCGGTTACCGCCAGTGCACCCATGGTCAGGCCATGGTAGCCGTTGGTGAAGGCGATCACGTTGGAGCGGCGCTTGACCATACGCGCCAGCTTCAGCGCGGTTTCCACCGCATTGGTGCCGGTGGGGCCGGTGAACTGGATCTTGTAGTTCAGGCCGCGGGGCACGAGGATGGTGTCCTGAAACTTCTGCAGGAAGCTCTTCTTCGCCACGGTCGCCTTATCCAGCGCATGCACGATCCCGTCACGCTGCAGATACTCAATCAGCGCCTCGGTGATGATCGGGTTGTTGTGGCCGTAGTTCAGGGTGCCGGCACCGGCAAAGAAGTCGATGTATTTGGTGCCGTGCTCATCATAGATGTATGAGCCCTTGGCAGTGTCAAAGATGGCAGGAAAGGAACGGACATAGCCGCGTACTTCAGACTCCAGCTCTTCAAAGATCCTCATGTTGTTCTCCTTCTGTTGTGTGGTTCAGCCGGGCCAGCGGCCCGACAGATTACGGATGTGCTATTTCAGGTTGATGCGGATCAGGCGTTCCTCATCGTGGCTTTCGCTGCCGAAGTGGTGCGCCTCCAGGAAGGCCTCTTCCTCGGTGGTGGCGCCCAGGCGCTCTGCCAGCCGCTCGAATACCCGGCGCGAGGGGACATTGTCCGGCGCGATGGTGGTCTCGATGCGGCGCAGCTTCTGGCAGGCTGGCCGAGCCAGCAATTCATCCAGCATTCGCCCAGCCAGGCCAGTGCCGCGCATGGTCTCGTCCACCGCCACCTGCCAGACAAACAAGGTGTCGGGCTGTTCCGGCAACAGGTAGGCGGAGAGGAAACCACCCATATGGTCATCGCGCTCGGCGATGACGCAGGTTTGGCGGAAGTGGCTGCAAAGCAGAAAGTAGTTATAGCTGGAATTTACATCCAGCGGGGGGCAGCGGCTGATCAGCTCGTGTACAGGTTTGCCGTCAGCCAGTTCCGGCATTCGTAGCCGGACAGTCGTTTCATTTGTCATAAATATGCTTTGTGTGCAAAGTATTCTTTTTCACTATAACGCACCGATGAGCCGAAATTCAAGTGACGGCGGCTGTTCCCACCTTTAATTCCCTTTGTGATGAAAGTAATATATGCCGAAATGACCGGCAACTGCGCCGGTTCGCGGCAACCATACAATAATAGACAAGGTGCAGGAATTTTCCATGACAAGTACAAATGAGACGGTGCTGGCCGATGAGCGCTGTACCGACGTGTTGATCACCCTGCGCAGGATAATCCGAGCCATCGACATGCGCTCTCGTCGCCTGATGCAGGAGGCGGGCTTCACCGGGCCACAGCTGCTGGTCATGCAGGCCCTGGCCCGAGCCGAAGAGATGAGCGCCGGCGCGCTGGCCCGCGAGGTGAACCTTAGTCAGGGTACGGTGAGCTCCATCCTGGATAGATTGGAAAAGCGTCAGCTGCTACAGCGGATCCGCTCTCACACCGATCGGCGCAAGATCTTCGTCAGCCTTACCGAACAGGGGCGCGAAAAGCTCCGTATCGCCCCCACCCTGTTGCAGCAGCGCTTCATCCAGCGTTTTACTGAGCTAAAGGATTGGGAGCAAAACCAGATCCTCTCCTCGCTGCAACGCCTGGCGGAGATGATGGACGCCCAGGACATCGACGCCGCCCCGGTGCTGGATACGCGCCACAAGTTGGAAGCCGTTGGCACAGAGGATTGGAAGTAATGCCCCGTTGATGGGGCATCGTCAGGGTTCAGGGGGTGGGACGGTCCTTCTTTAGCATCTCTCGCAGCTCGCGGATCTCCTCCCTTAGCGACTTGATCTCATCCTCCAGGATCACCCCCTCATCATGGACCACCTCCTTGATGGTCTTCTCCTCCGCCTCCAGTGTCGCCTCATGCAGGGTCTGCATGGTGTTGACGATGATCGCGATAAACAGATTCAGCATGGTAAAGGTGGCGATCAATATAAATGGTATAAAAAACAGCCAGGCATACGGATAGGCCTCGATCACCGGTCGGGCGATCCCCATAGACCAGCTCTCCAGTGTCATCACCTGGAACAGGGTATACATCGACGCCCCAATACTGCCGAACCACTCAGGGAAGCTTTGCCCAAACAACCCGGTCGACATCACCGCCGCCACATAGAAGATCAACAGCATCAGCCCGGCGATCGAGGCGATCCCCGGCACCGCATGGAGTAACGCCTCCACCACAAAGCGCAGGCGAGGCATCATCGACACCAGACGCAGCACACGCAGCACACGCAGGGCGCGCAATACCGCCAATGGCCCACTGGCCGGGATCAGGGCAATGGTGACCACGATAAAATCAAACACATTCCATGGCTGGCGGAAGAAGCGCGGACCAAAGGCAAACAGTTTCAGCAGGATCTCCACCACAAAGACCGACAAAATCGCCCGATCCAACATGAGTATGGCAGGCCCCACCGCCTCCATCACAGTAGGAGAGGTCTCCAGACCCAGGGTAATGGCATTCACTATAATTAAGGCAATGATGCTGAACTGGATACGTGTCGACTCAATCCACGTACCAATCCGGCCACGAAGCGTTGCGATACTCACCTAAGGGATCTCCGGCATTAACAGGACGGCGCTACTATGCGGATCGTCGGGGACGAATTCAAGGCGAAAACGTATCTCCTCACCGCAAGGATAGCTGCGGGCAACGCGGGCACGCTCCCCCCCCCATAGGGCGGCCCATGGCCGCCGAGATTGCGGCACACTGGTCGAAACCACAACGCATAGCGCGCAGTGACACGAAACAAGCAACCCGTCCGCCCGAAAAGGCGAAAAACATCGAAACGGCTGTTGACAGGGATTAGAATCCTGCTATATTAGAAACTGCTGATGCGTAATCGCGTTAGCAGACTCCTCCATCCTCCTTTGGTGGATATTTGAGGCGCGGCAATCCCCCCTTTCGCCGCGCCTTTTTTCTGTCTGCCGTGAGGGTAAAGCAGCGTTGGTAGGAGCCGCGACACTCAAATCGCAAAAATTCCTCGTGCTGGGCCTTGAATCTTGCCCGGCCATTGCGTATCATTCCGCCTCTTTTACGAGAAGACCCCGCTCGACCTGGAGTGTTTGTTAAAATGATTGGGACCAAGACTTTCAGCGCAAAGCCCGAAACCGTCAAACGTGACTGGTTCGTGGTCGATGCCACCGATAAGACCCTCGGGCGACTGGCCAGCGAGATCGCCAGCCGTCTGCGCGGCAAGCACAAGCCGGAATACACCCCGCATGTGGACACTGGCGACTACATCGTTGTCGTCAACGCCGAGAAGATTCACGTCAGCGGCCGCAAGGTCACCGATAAGATGTACTACAGCCACACCGGATTCCCCGGCGGCCTGAAGTCCATCAACTTCGAAAAGCTGCTCGATAAGGACGCCCCACAGATCCTCGAACGTGCTGTTAAAGGCATGCTGCCGAAGAATCCGCTGGGTCGCGCCATGTTCCGTAAGCTCAAGGTTTACACCGGCCCGGAACACCAGCACACCGCCCAGCAGCCCAAGCCGCTGGAAATCTGAGTCAGTTAAGGTAAGCAGACCATGGCAGAGAAAAACACCATTAGCACCGGCCGCCGCAAAAGCTCCAGCGCCCGTGCATGGCTGGTAGCTGGCAAGGGCCAGATCACCATCAACAACCGCAGCATCGACGAATACTTTGGCCGCGAGACTGCCCGCATGGTAGTCCGCCAGCCACTGGAAGCCGCCGACCTGCTGGAAAAGTTCGACGTGAACGTCACCGTTAAAGGTGGCGGCAACACCGGTCAGGCTGGCGCCATCCGCCACGCCATCGCCCGCGCACTGGTTGGTCAAGACGAAGCACTGCGCAGCACCATGCGCCAGGGCGGCTTCCTGACCCGCGATGCCCGTGAGGTTGAGCGTAAGAAGATCGGCTTGCACAAAGCACGTAAGCGTCCGCAATACTCCAAGCGTTAAATTACTGCAGATACAAGCAGTAAGATACAAGTATGAAGTGCTGGCATGGAAGCCTTTGAGAAGCTTGAGATTTGGAAACGTAGCGCAAAGCTATCATCAGACATCTACAGGGCTACGCAGTCGTGTAGAGACTGGAGCTTTCGTGATCAAATCACTCGCTCGGCCTTATCAGTGCCTTGTAATATTGCAGAAGGTTATGAGCGAAACTCCGAGAGAGAGTTCTGCAGGTTTCTCAAGATAGCCAAAGGATCATGCGGTGAATTGCGAACGCAACTGTACATCGGGATAGATGTTGGCCTGATGGATAGACAAGCGGCGGGGCAATACTTGCAAGAGGCAGTTGAGCTCAGCAGGATGATCCAGGGAATGATCAAGCGTGTCGAAACGCAGCTTGCAACTTAATACTTCATTCTTGTAACTGACTTATTGGGGGATCGTCTAGCGGCAGGACTACGGACTCTGACTCCGTCAACCAAGGTTCGAATCCTTGTCCCCCAGCCAATAAAAACAAAGGGTTACAGCTTGCCGCTGTAACCCTTTTGTTTATGAGCCTCTCCGTGAGAACCAAGTATTTGTATGCATGGTTCCTAAAAAAGTGGTATCTACTCACCCCCTCTCCCCCAATGTGGGAAAGGGGATAAAGGGGGCGAGCAGTTACAAAAAGTGGTTGATTTGAAAGAAGTACGGGCATAGAGTTGTTCCGTATTAACTGTACAGTCAGTATCTTTATCGCTGACTACCCGCAAATGTAAACGTCAAAGTAGCTGCAAAAACCGTATACATCTGGTAACTGCAAGGGACTACGTAATGAAGACGGCCAAGGCAATAGACAGCAGCAAAAAACTCAAAAAAGACTCCAAAGCACTAGTAGCTCGTTATGCTCGTGGTAACGTGAGCTTGCAGATTGGTCGTTTTGTCACGGCTGAAGAAAAAGAAGAGCGTAAAAAAGCTGTTCTGTCCGTTAAGTTTTCCTAAGAGACGACTTCAGACAACGATATAGATACGGTTTTAAGTGCTGCGCCTGTCTTTTTCTTCTGGTCGAGGGTGATGGTCAATGGGATCAGGGAATAACCCTATAGATACCGCACAGGTTTTGCTTGGTGCATGTGACGGTGAGCAAGCTACCGAGCATTCTCCTTTCCATAGCGAAGCTATCGAAGCGAGTGAATTAAAAGCACTAATCTTCACGGAGAATGAAGAGGCCTTTCGCGAGGTTGCAAAGTCGTTCACAGAAGCGGAAAGAAGGATTAAGTTAGTGGAGTGGGTTGATGGAACTGATGTTCCATCCATAAACGAGCTTCGCTATGTCAGTTATCACCTTCTTAAAGCAATCCAGCACACAGATCAATACAAGCAATACGAAGAGTTAAAGCGAGCCGAGCGTCACTGCATGCGTGCGAGTTTCGATGCTCTTGAACTGGGCATGATTAGCCAGCTTGAAGAGGTCAGTGTTTTCAAGGATGACTATAAAGACTTTCCTGTCTCTGACGTGCTCTCAGGCTATTTTGATAAATTGGCAGAAGTTCAGCGTGCGCAAGAGTTTCTTGCCACTGCAGCGGGCGGTGAGTTCCGTGATGAGTATTATGATGAATGTGAAAGGGTCCTTGGTGAGTTGATGGACATTACGAGGGCATTTCGTTCTGCTCGTGAGGAGATCAATAAGAAGCGGCTTCTATTTGAAGAGAAGAAGGAAAGGGCAATTGAAGCAGAACAGCGTGCAAAACGAGCTGAAGATCGTGCAGATCGGGCCGAAAATATTGCTCGTAAGCGCCTGTGGATTGCTGTTGTCGCGGTATTTCTAACACCGCTGATTACTTATGCATTTACCCATGCTGGCGGTTCGCAAGAAGAGCCGCCAGAGTCAGTGGCAGGCCAACGTGAGTAAGGGGGGCGAGCCAAGTAGAAACTAACCTCCTGGCCAGACGAGAGGTGCAAGGTGAGCAACGAACAGGACAACAAGACCAACTCCGTCGACAGTCGCCGCATGCCCGACTTTGATGACGATACCGAAACACCTCAGCAACCCACCCCACAGCGCCCGGAAGGTGAGCGCAAGGCGGCCAACTGGCTGGGGATTGCCATCGGCATCATAGGCCTGATCCTGCTGATCATGGTCATCCACTCCGCCGTGAGCGACTTCCTGCAACTGCAAGCCATCACCGAAGCCGACAAGGCGCTCACTCAGCCGCCCGAGTAACCCCCGTCCTGCCGACGGCGGCACGCGCCATCCACATACCACCGCCAGCCAGAGGTCATCCCCCCACTCAAAACTTGCCATCAGACAGTGAATTTGGCTAAGGTAGCCAAGGATACAAAAATAACAGGGCGATACGCTCGCCGACGCAAGGAGGAAGGATGGGCGTCACCACCCGCATCTACCAGTTGCACCACCTCTTCAAACAGGGCAAGCGCCTGAGCAAACAGCAAATGCTGGATCGGCTGGAGATCTCCCACTCCACCCTCAAGCGTGACATAGATGTCCTGCGCGACCAACTCCTTGCCCCGCTGGTGTGCGATCGTAGCGACAACCGTTACTACTACGACCTCAGTCACGGCAAATTCGAACTCCCCGGCCTCTGGTTCAACGAAAGCGAACTCTACGCCCTGCTCGCCAGCCAGCAACTGCTTGAATCAGTGCAACCAGGGCTAATGCAGAGCCAGATAGCCCCGCTGAAAGACCGCATCAGCAGCCTCCTCGAAACGAGTGGCCACAGCAGCGACACCCTCGCCAGCTGCATCACCCTACAACCCATCGGCAACCGCCCGATACAAAACAACAGCTTCGCCAGCATCGCCGCCGCCACCCTGGACGGCACCACCCTCCACATCGACTACGCCGCCCGCAGCAAAGGCGAAACCAGCCATCGACGTATCCATCCCAAGCGCCTGCTCTACTACCGTGACAACTGGTACGCCATCGCCTGGTGCGAAAAAGCCCAAGGCCTGCGCACCTTCTCCCTGGACAGCATCAAGCACTGGCAGAACGGCCCCGGCCCACAACACCCCGTAGCAGATGACCTCATCGATGCCCACCTCGGCTCAGGCTTCGGCATCTTCAGCGGCGACAGCGAGGAATGGGCCGTACTACGTTTTACCGAACACGCCGCTCGCTGGGTCGCCGATGCCCAATGGCACCCCAAACAGATCGGCCAATGGCGAGAGGGCAACTATGAACTGCACCTGCCGTATACCAACCCCACGGAGCTGGTGATGGAAATTTTGAAATATGGGCCGGAGGTGGAGGTGGTTTCGTCGGCAAGTCTTAGGCAAGAAGTGGTTGAGCGCCTTAGGCAGGCAGCGGCCATCTACGAAGAACAGGTGTTTAAC